>NZ_JBALMO010000025.1:18391-18689 GCF_036963345.1 Bacillus sp. JJ722 | reverse complement strand
GCAAAAAGAAATTATTAATCTCTTACTATTAGGGAAATTTAAATTAATGTTAAATCCCATCTATGAAGAAATCGAGTTTTTTTGGATAAAACCAAACATTAGATTAATACTTAACTCTAATCACCAACTATATAACATTATATCTTAACTCCTTTATGAATTTATTTCATTTTTAAAAAAGCTGAAGTTCGAATTCTATAGGATTTTAATTTCAGCTTTTTTATTAATATAGAAGATAACTTTATATATCTTTTTTATATTATCGAATTAAATTTGAGTTTCTAAATCTAATTCAGTA
>NZ_JBALMO010000025.1:18039-18330 GCF_036963345.1 Bacillus sp. JJ722 | reverse complement strand
CAATTAAACCACAATTAAAGCTACCAGTTTATAGTATTAAACAACTGGTATAACTCTTAATTAGATGCCATCCTTAAAAATCACATACCTTTTGAGAAATGTATTCTGTATTCTGCACCCAACATCGTCCTGACCTCAAAGTCAACCGCCTTGTTGTAGCCCATATTACTTATAAGCTGAGCTAATTGTGAATAGGAGTTTCCTCCTAATTTTGTATATACTCCACTCTTTTCCTTCCAAACCATTACGCTCCCAATTCCCTCACCGCGTATGATATTTTTAAAGGGGTCG
>NZ_JBALMO010000025.1:0-17980 GCF_036963345.1 Bacillus sp. JJ722 | reverse complement strand
CGTACAGAGAACGTTGATATTACCGTATTTGAATGTTCTTTAATTGATACCGGTAGTCGGGGTCGAACAGACACTCCAGAAGAAACACGATTTTGAGTCGTATATATCTATAAATCCCGTCACACCATTGAATTGTAAGTCTAATTCCATCAAAACTTGTTTATACTGGGATTTGTTAAATACCAAAGATTATTATTATATAATCAAAAAGAAAAAAGGTTATACTATTTTTCATTTACTAAATTACATACTAAATTAATAATCACTCGATCTAATACCTAATGTATTTTCAATTTCAGTTCCTCTTTCAATTCTTCTGTGTGGAAAAGTGAATCAATCAGTGCATCTGATTCAAATATATTTTTATGCGGAAACGAGTCCAATCCTTTTAAATCTTCTAATGTTTCCAGTTGAATTTCATTTTCAACTACCAAATGTCCCTTTCCAATAGAGATTTTGCCACCGTAAACAAAAGAATTAAGCCGATCTATATTTTTTTCAAATAAATCTCTGAAGATTGGGTTTTCTATTTCCTTCATTCCTGGTTTAACACTCAATTGTATGAGTTTTTCACCATTCGGAAGGGACATCATAAATGGATCACGAATCGGTTTATTATTTTTAATGTGCCATAAGCGTGCTCCACAATTTTTAATCCCCCATGCTTCGTAAAAAAAGTTGAGAATAGGAAATACCCATGTACCAAGGTTTATGAGTCTATAATGATTCTCATAAATCCTATAAGTAAATTTATCTGTAACACTCATAGGAATGAATAGATGCACAGCACTCGATTTTCTTTTCGTCATTTTCTTCACTTGGTTAATCTGTACAACCGGCCTAATATTGATATAGTTCTCGTAAAAGTTATGGATAGGTATATACTCATTTCCCACAACAACCATATAACCTTTTGAAGTACGTGTCATATAAACATTGTCACGATAGTTATCCTCTGGAATGTCAACACTAAACTGGACACCTTTTATAAGGACTGGTACTTAAATTCTACTAGCGTTCGATATCCCAGTGTTCCATGAATGCGAATGTTGTTAAACCAATTAACATAATCATCAAGTTCAAGAACGAGCTGTTCAATAGAATGGAAGTGCGCACTATTTGCGAATTTTGTTTTAACACCTTAAACATGACTTTGGCCACGGCATTATCGTAAGAACATCCTTTCAAGTTCTGTGATCGTTGAATGCTGAATGTTTCTAAAGCCACTGAAATTTCTTGATTATCAAACTCTCTTCCTCGGTCTGTATGAAACATTTTGATGGCCTGTAAGTTTCCTTCAATACTCTAAAGCTTGATAAACTAACTCAGCTGTTTTATTTGCGCCAGCACTATGTCCAATAATTTATCGCTTGAAAAGGTCGACAAATAAGCATACATAATGCCAGCTTTTTCTGACACGGACGTATGTTAAATCGCTTACTACTACAGCTAGTTGTTCTTCTTGCTTAAATTGTCTTTGTAATTCATTTTTCACTGGCGCTTCATTGCATGTTCGTTTATACAGTTTATATTGTGCCACGGAGTAGTTCGACACCAACCCTAATCGTTTCATAATGCGACCGATTCGACGACGAGAAATCACTTTTTTCTTATCTTGTTTCTCTTGTCTCTGCGATAGTTGCATTTGTTTTAGGCTGGGAACAATTCAAAGGATATTTAGATAAGTTTCTATAAACAAGAAAGGACGTTGGATAGCGTCCTTTCTTATAAGATTGATAGGCGAATTAACTCGTCTTTGTTCACCTCGTATACTGCAACTATATTGTTAATATCCACGTCGAATGATAGGATTATTATTTTCACTCCAATCATAACTCTTTTGTAGGCTAAGATAATATAAACAATACCTAAGGATTAGAAAGTTCTTTTGCTTAGTATTTAATCTAGGATTTCAGGATTTCTAAATATATGACCTACGCTTCCATTTTTATAGATTTTACAGTTAAATAAGAACCCATTAATAGAAATACCACTTGTAGTCCAGACCCTATTACCTTCAAACCTATTAATAATAATCTGGGAGTTTGGACAATCATACTTCGTCCAATCAACCTTAGTAGGAGGTGTATTGGTTCATGAATGGAGATTACTCTTGTATAATCAGCATTTCACTAGTGTGCTAAAGATAGATAAATAATTTGTAAATGTAGTAATGTTCACCGTTTCTTTCATCACTCATAATATATTACTCAAGATACGATAATAACCATTCACTTTCATTTTGTTCTACTGTATATGTCCAATCAAAACTTTTTATCTTTTCAGATTCTCCTACATAAGTAATACCTGTAGTCACCGTGACTTCTACTTTAAAAACATTTTCTTTTCGAATTATGTCGTTAATCTCTAAATCATAGAATTGCTCAGTTGTTCCCTTCTTATACAGACTATTCACTAACTCTTGCTGCTCGTTATAAAGTGCACTATTTTTCTTAAGATAGGGACTAACGATTGAAAAATCCCCTATATTAATTGCCTCTACTAAAGCATTTTCATAAGCAAATATTACCTGTCTCATGCTTTCCGCCTCTATAGTTGAAACTTTATTATTTCTTATATTAGTAGGAACATTATTATTTTCATTAGTATATTTAGAATAACCCTTAAAGAACTTATTGTACTCAGGATATAGTTCAGATGTTGCTAAAACTTCAGCAGCTGACGGTTCTCCATTTTCTCCTTTAATAGTTGCATCCACATCATTTCCGATTAATATCTCCAATATTTTGTCATTACCAGCATTCTTTGCAGCATAAGCAAAAGCAGTATACCCGTTATCAATAATTAATGAACCCAAATCTACGCCATGCTTAAATGCAATTTCAGCATTTTCATTATTTCCTTCATACAAGTCACTTTCCAATTCATCTGCCAACCACTTCTTATATGATTCAAGAGCTACTTCCTGAATATGTTCAAATCTTTCTTCTGTAATCCTTTTTAAACCAAAAGCTGTGTCCACTATACTTTGATTCGCCTGGTGTTGTAAGTTTTCTGAAAAAATATCACCAATCATTCCAATAGAGTCTTCACTCAAAAACTTGAAATATAATCTACTAGAACCTGATTTGTCAAATTCATTTAAAGTTAAGACATGAGGATTTTGAGAAAAATCTGTATCAAATGCTAATGAATGACCACCTGGAGCAGATTTTTCTCCAGGTAAAATACTTGTTATAACATTATCTTCAATTTTTATAGTTAAACCCACTGGTTCATTCGTTTCAATATCCACTCCGACCCAATAACCTTGCAACGCTTGTTCAGGATTTTTTTGTATATAATCAATTTCCCTTAACGATTCCAACGAATTAGTAAAGTTCTCCTCATTATATTGATTGTATTCAAAGTTCTGGCTATCTTCACTTGAATTAGACTTATTTAAAGCTTCGAATATACAAATGCCTAAAAATAAAATCAAGAATATAAGTAAAGGTATAAAAACAATAATGTTCCTATTAATGATAAATTTACCAATTGATATAATTGTGTATCCAACTAGTATTGATAATATAATTGCTTTAGATATATCTAATAACAACAAATCCCAATAATATGTGTCATAATTCTCATAATTTCCAAATGATAGGCCTTCAAATACTGCACCTAACATATTAAAAATAAAAAGTATCATGACACCCCAACCAATATATATAAAAACCTTTCCCATCCTGCCCCAACACTCCAATTCTACTTACATTAATCTAGAAGGTTTCATCTCGCTGACCAACAATAATTATATCGGCAAATTTTACTATTTTAAAATTTTCAAGATATAATTACTTGATTACATTTAAGGTAATTGTATAGCGAAGCGAAATAATGTTTTCTGACACATTCTGTACTAATTATATATATTTAATATTTGCACACTTTCATACAGTACATATCTAGCTGAACCCTTTATTTTAAAGGATTTTTCATTCTTATTAAAATGTGCATATACTACTAAAGTTCACTCTTACTAAAATATTTGCATTTGAATATCCTACAATTCACATGTAGAATCATTGGTATCAAATAGAAAAGAGGTGTGTATATGAATCCTTTTACATATGATGTAAGTACTATAGGGAATATGCTGAGACAATCGCAAAATTCACCTAAGTATTCACAGACATATTCTCCAACTGAGATTCATGATGACATAATCCTTCACTACCCTGGTAAAAAAAATAACGGTATCGACTATCTCTTGCGACTTAACGAGAAGATTGTTTACCATTCTCATATCGCTAATGTATTCTACACCTATGGACAACAAGGATATACTAATGGTTTGGTAGACTTTCTAGTAAACTTATATGAAAATGGTTTAGTAGCAAATCACGAAAATAATTTACCTGAGAATATCACTATTTTAGATGAAAATTTAACATTTGAAGAGTTCAAACACTTAGTATATTTTACAATCTTACAAGAAGATATTAACTATCCTCGTCCTCGTTTTTACGGTATTGCAATGCCTCTAATTAGATTCCTAGAAGCTATTATTGCATCTGAACAACCTGAACTTATTGATTTACCAACAGTTATACAACGAATCAATAATCATGGTGGACCTCCTCCAAGACCATTTGCACATGCAAACTTACATAATATCTTTGTAGAAGCTTTAGAACATCTAGAGAATCGCTAATTAAACAAACTGCTTTCAAGATCAACTGTTGAAAGCAGTTTTTATTTTAATTGCATCACTCACAATGTAATTAAATTCCCATATACAACCTGAAATTAAAGCGGTCCTAACGTTTTCCATCAAAGAAGCTGAAATACGGACATCGAAAAAAGAAATTCCTTACTTTATTTTCAAAAGAAAAGGAGACTAAGACATAATCAATACTTCATGTCTTAATCTCCTTCCATCTTTTATTGCATTGGCGGTACTTTAATCATTTTTATCGTTTGTTTTGATAATTCTCCTGTTGATAATAAGAATTTTCCTCGTACGAAGCATTCCCCTTTGCCTAAACCATGCAGTAATACTAATTCTCGTTTATCTAAATAAAGTTTCTCTGAAACACCCTTAAAGTCACTATCAATTGGATGAAAGTAAATGGAGGTCGTAGCATTTTCAAGAGCCGCCATTTCTGCTGGTTTAAAGTTAACAAATGATTGCGTTGCAAACCAAGCTGTTATACCAAATTTACGACCTTCACGAAGAATCTTGTCCGAAGGAGAACCCGATTTAAAGCTTAAATTTTGTGCCTCATCAAGAACGACAGGCAGTGGTTGCTCTTCATTACCACGCTGTGCGTAATACCAAATTTCCCAAAGTAATAACTCTGTCATTAACTTTTTAATATTATCCTGATCGAATCCGTCAAACTGAATAATGGAAATTTGGCCTTCTTTTTTATAATAATCATCCCATGTGAATTGCTCATGATAATCAAATGGATCAATATCCACAAATTGCTGAAGCTTGTTCACAATAGAAGCTAACGTCGAGCTTGAAATGTCTTCTAATGCCTTTAACTCTACCATTAGCTTCTTCATTGTAAAGGCTTCTTCGTATTTATCAATTCCTTCTTTAATGGCTGTATACAGTGCATTCACTTGTTGCGGACCAAAGCTAAACACCGATTCGAAAATAGCGGATACACGGCCTGCTACCTCATACGATCTTTCGATACGGAATCCATGATTTGTGTAGAATTCACGTCGTAAAAACGGATTAATTGGTAATTTTTCATCATATACAATTCGTTCACAAATAAGATCATCTAAAACCTCAACAAACTTCTTATCTAGCTTCGATTTGGTGTAACTCGCTGAATAGTCAATAATCACAGAAGGTTGACCCGTTTTTGCTAATTGAAGTAGCATCGATTGAATAAAGTATGTTTTCCCTTCCCCTGAACGTCCACCAATGATTAAATGGCGATTATTGAGCTGAGGGTGGCCAAATTCCCAGTAAATCGGTTGTTCAGTAGATTGAAGATAACCAAATAAAGGACGAATCTCTTTAACTGGTATTTTTTTTATGATAGATTGATTTGTTTCCTCATATATTGTTTCCACTTCGTCAACTTCAGCAATCTCTTCTTTTTCATATATTCTCGTTACTGCAACTTCAGCTAAAGAAGTTTCTTCAATCGTTTCAGTAGTATCTGTTACTTCAGCTGCTTCGATTTCTGTTTTTTCTTCAACCGTTTTATCGCAGGCTTCAGCAATATCAGATGCATGTGAAGTGACGGTTGGAGCCTCTGAATTGAGCGCTTTTTCAACTAGTATAGTTGGTGTATTTAAATATTCCTGTAAATCCACCGTTTGTCTCTTTCCTTCTGGAGTTGGTTCAATTAAGATGACCTGGCTGTAATCATCCTTTTTTAGCTCTTCAATCGTCATCCCTATGGCTTTATAGGCAATTCGCTCTGGAATATCATAAACCATTACATCATTATAGGTATCCTTGCTTTTCACACGCGCCTCTTTTCTAAACGAAACAATAGCTCCGATACCGAAGGCTGCCTGATGATCTTCTGTCACTACAAATTTATCATTTAATAATAATTCAACTGTTTTTTCATCCAACTTATAACTCTTTTCTGGCCAAAATGAATTCACTTCCATTTTGCGTGCATTAACAATGAATAATTTAGCAAAGAAGTTACGAAGGAATTTTGCTTCAAATCCTGTATTAATCATTAGTTCCTGCTTTAAAGCTTTTGTTAAATTTGTGACTTGCTGCGTTCCCTTTGCAATTACTGTTGTTGAGTTTTCGCCAATTTTCACTTCTATAGGATAAAGATGCATATAAAGCTTGTTCTCAACTAGCTTTATACCAATCATTAATAAATCATCGCTAAGTGACCCTTTTTGACCTATCAATTTACTTGAAAAGATACCATCTTTTTTGTTTAATCGTACATTACCCGCTACTCGAACTATTTCCTCCATGGAGATGGGTACCCATAAAATATCATCCTGTTCATTTAATTCAATCAGCATAAATTTAATCGCTGCTACAACACTCATTTTTTCACGTTGATCATGCCCAACATCTTGTACTGCTCGTAATAGCCATTCTCCATTAAATGTGTTAAATGCCTTAATAACTTGATCTACATTTTCTTTCGGAAAAGCGATTCCTTGTTTTGCGAAGAATTCTTCAATCACGCTATAGTATTGTTTCGATTTATTTGTCACTGTAATGGCATCATAATGATTCGATGAAGATAACTGGTCAGAATAATGCACAATCACTAAGTTTTTCGATGTCTCTTGGAAATATTCTAAATCAACCACTGGATCAATGAAAACGAGCCAAATCGATTGATCATACAATGTCTTTAAAAAAGCTTCATCATCTCCATCAATATGCAAACAAAGCATTTCGTCTTTATGATAGGCATTTGTTCCTTTATTTCGACGGTTCGTACTTAGTTCATTGACTTTGGTAGCGAATCTTGTCAGTTGTGACCGTTGTTCATTTGATCCACCTATACCAAATCCGATACGATAGCCTCCTTGTTCCGTACGTTTTGATGTTGGAGTGACATACAGACCATCTAAATTCAACGCATTCGGAGCTTGTCTAACATTTTGTGTTGAAACAGATTCTTTACTTAGCATTTTATAAAATGTTAAATGACTATATTCAATCGGCTCACAGATTGATTTTTTTATAAAAACTAAATTACTTTGAATAACTTGGAACACATCAATTGCATCAAAATTATTCGTTTTACAATCGATATCAAACTCTGTTTTGAGTTTTTCTGCGTCATTCATCGTATTAAAACTTTCAAATGCAGTTAAATTATTGTCATCAACGTAGTATCCAACAATCTTTATATACGGTAACCCCTGTAATGATTTTCGACGTTTCACTTCATGCTTAAACCACTGTACAATACCTCGTAAAATTTCAATATCATTTTCGATATTAATAATATTCACTACAATTTCAGGTTCCGATGTTAATGAGAAGAGATAATCATAATACTTGAAAAACTGCTTTAACTTTTCTTCCACGACTTGCGCAAGATATTTATTTGTCTCACCAATCGATACTTGAGTTTTCGGACGGTATTCATGCCATTCTGCTTGTAGGCTATTTGGACTCGGCTTGTACACCTCATCTATTTCATTTATTAAATAAGGGATTGTATATGCTGCATTCAGTTTTGACAATATATGACGATCAACATCACTACCTGCAATTTCATTCGTTAACATTAATTGATAAACTACATTTAATGGAGAAAATGGTGTCATATAAAGCACATCAAAGTCTTGTAATGTACCTAAGTATAAAATGTCCCGCACTTCTTTAGACATATTTTCCCCTTCTTGAATAGAATCAATTGCTTCTATAAATGCCTCCACATACTCAATTGCTAGTTTTGTAAGTTCTTCATTATAAAATGCAAAAGATGGGATTGTATTGTTCTCTTTAAAATACTCTAAAAATGAATGGTAGCTTGTTGCTAAACGATCAGGCATTACAATTTCCTTACCATGTAGACCTAACAAATCCTTCGTTGTAACATGCCAGCTTGCTTTCACCCATTGCTCTTCTATTTCATACAAAGAGCGAAATTCCTTTTTTATTACCAACGGTTGATCACCAATCATAATTCGCTGATTCAAACTCGTATAGTCAACATTTACTTTTTTAGACATCTTTCGCTGCCAAACTTGGAACGGGGTCACAGGGTAAGAACTTAAACCTTCATCTTCAATTTCAACGGTAAATAACGTTTCTTCAATTTTCACAGGAAAGGCTAATTTAGACGTTTCTACATCCAATATACCCGGTGCAAATCGTAGCTTTAAACCACCTTCAGGAATTTCTACTACTTCATCTTTATTTTGCAGCTCAAATTCTACTTCCGGCTCTTCGCCAAATACTAAGAATTCATTTTTAAGCTCTAGAATAAGATGACCCTTTGCATTTAATGAAAAACTGCTTTCATGTGTGGCCAAACGTTTTTCAACAATTGGTAATACTAAAAATCTGAAGCTATAAGCGCCCTTCGTAATATTCTCATGCTTATAATCAGCTTTTACAAATGTTGAACCATTTTTCAGTTCAAGTATCACTTCAAGTGAATGCCCAATCGCTTTAGTGAAATTTTTGGATTTATCTTTGATATACTCTTGTTTTGTCTTTGCGGTAAATGGTAGCTTGACTTTAAGTTGTTGTCCTTCCTTACCCTCTGGGATAAAAATAACAAAATCATACGTACGGATACGACTTTCCATTTTCCAATATGCCTTCACTAAAACGTCTTCCCCAGAATCATCCACTCTCCAAATCTTTACTTCTTCTGGCTTATATGCAATCATTTTAATCGATTCAACTTTTTCCTTCGCTTTAATAATTTCTTCAAAGGTAAGCGAATCATCCTCTTTTAAAAGCTTTCTCCCCATAGAGGAATCAAAATTTTCTTTTAGTAAATCCTCAGCATTTCCTAATTCACGTATACGAGTAATATCCTCGAATAGTGTTTGGTTATCATCTATACGTTTTTGAATTTCTCGGTTGGAACTTTTATATTCCCGTGAATCTTCTTCATAAATATCACGTGCCTCAATCAATTTTTCCAACTGCGGATCTTGAAAATAATTTATCATTTTAAAGTCTTCAGCAGTCATTTCTTCTTGGTTCACCCAAGTCAGCAAATCCTCAAAGTCTAAAAATGAAACGTTTTGAATATGTTGAATATCATCTCGTTGCTCTAAATAGTTATATAGCATTTCTTTATTGTGTTTTGGCAACTTACTTTCAGTTACCATTGTCACAATATTACCGACAATACTCGAACTATGTAATGGAAATCCTTCCGCAGTTAAGTTGACACTCCCTCCGCGAATAGAATCCAGCTTCTTATTTGAAATCATCACGATTGAAGCATTTTTCCACTTATCTTGCTGTTCACTCATCTCATTTCTTAATGTTACAATAAAGTCAACATGTGTATTATCTAGTGTAGAAGCAATGACAAATTTTGCGTCGCCGTACTGCAATGCAATTGTCTTATAGTCATTCATACCATCTGGGATTTTGTATACAAATGGTACTGCCTCTTCTAAACTTTGTAACGCATTAACTACCTGCTTCATATATTCCTCAGAAGGCAACTCCATATAGTAACGCCCAATTTCTTGATTTGACGCTTTAGACTTAAAGAACGTTCGGAGTTGTTCTGCCACTACTTTATAGAATGGACTTAACATATTGCGCATCCCCACTATCACTTTTTTTATCTAGATAGTTTAACTTGTCTAACAGTTCAACTATTACTAATTTCGTATCATCATCGACAATGACACCTCGTTTATCAAATTCAATCCATAGCTGATTTAATTCAATACGCGGCTTACTCCCAACAGAAACAGCTGTTAATAATAATAACTGCTTCAGATTAAGCGCTAAAATGGTTCCTAACGAACCTCCATTTTTCCTATAAAACTTCGAAATAAAGTTTGTATAAGCTAGTGCATAGCGCGTGAAAACTTCTGTACTAATTTCACGACGGATTTTTTCAAACATATAGCGATATGCTGTATCGATATCCTGCCCGTTATATACTTCTAATGTCTCTAGCCCATGATAATGTGCAAATACTTCATTAATCCATTTATATAGCGATTCAATGTATTGTGTTTCTGCATCTTCACCTGCTTCAGACAGGATTTTTTTGTAATCATGGTAGTAAAGGTTTTCAACTGTTGTAAAAGTATTTAATGCTAAAATATTAAGTAAATGCTCATGCGTATAGAAGTTCAAAATCTGATCTTTGACACGTAAAAAACCTTCCTTATAACCAAGCCTCCACTTGGAGGCTTTTTCCTGATTCATTAAAAATGGCAAGCTATGTAGTTTCAATTCATCGAAACTACTAAACTTATTTGTTTGGAAAATGATTTGTGTCATGGCAATAAATGTATAATGNNATCTATATGTTCAACCAAAAAACCTGGATTTTTCGCTAGAGCTCTAAAATCCTCTAAAAATGATTGCTGATACTGTTTAAATAAACCGCGGAACTGAGGTTTTAAAGAACTTTGCGTCTTATGAATTTCAATATTCAAAATGTCATGCATTAAGCCCTCAGGCTGTAATTCATTTAAAACAACTCGAATTTCATTGTGTTGATCACGAATATAAATATCATAGAAAAACTGAATAACTTGCATCTGTCCTTTATATTCTGCTTTTTCCTCAGGTAATGAAATATATTTCAAATTTTGAAAAGACCCTGCATTGTTCGTATCAACATCTCCAAATTCATATGTTAAAAACTCTTCAAACATAGCTTTCGTTTCGTCAGAGTCATAGTCCCCTGTATTCATAATGTTATTTAGAAAATTTTCCGCTTTTGTAAACTCTAACGGTTCATTATCCACTAAGCGTAATACCGCAGCTGTTACCATCGAAAACCCTTCTTTATAAGTTGCTCGGTCACCTGTTCGTGAAGGTAATGGTAAAACACGAACATACTTTTTCCTTTCAAAGCTATATTTATCATTTTTATCTGTTACAAATTTTTTGATTTTATCAAAATCTAATGTATACACCATTATCTTACCTTCTCTACCTCGAATTTTACTGTACCAAAGCTAGGCTTCGTGATTAAATACTTTGATTTATCAACATTTCTGACAATCATAACTTCTTCGCTATTTTTCTCTACTGTACTTAAAAGCTGCTTATAGAAATCTTCAAATTGAATTGCTACGTTCATTTCATGTTTATTCGGACGATAGCCGCTTTTTACTTTTAATAGTAACTCGTATAATCTTAAATCTAAGTTAAAGACTGATTTGCAAAAGCCTAAAGTTATATAGTTGTTAAATCGTAAAATCACTTCATTTGACGCCTGTGCACCAAATGATTGATCAACATACTCCTTTAATTTCAGCGGAAATGCTAAGCGATATGGACGACTTAAATCATTTGAAACGAAATAATAATTCGGTTGTGGAGATCCCTTCCATTTAACGAACGCTTCCTTCACAATAGCAAATAATTCCCCCATCAATCTTTTATCACCAGTATGGAAGCCGTATAGATACTTCACAAAATCATGGAATGTTTCATATACGGTAGGCTCTGTTAAATCCTTCATACGAATAATGAATTTAGACAGCTCTTGTAATTGATTTTTATCAATGGTCTGCTGAATGATTTTTTGATAAATATCAGACTGCCAATCTACTTCACAGTCATTAAAGATGTTTTTAACAAACACCTGCTTTTCCGATAATACGTGCAAATTAGAAATTAACTCATCCGTTTCTTTTATACGCATGTGTAATGGATCGATTGTATAGATTTTTTCAAGTAGCGGTGAACGTTCGGGGTGATTAAATAATAGATTTGGTAATGTATGCTGAATACTAAACCCCGTTTTATTTGAATCCACCTCTAACTCTGATGGCACAATAATTGTAAAAATAAAGTTATAGAATGCCCGAGTAGATAACATAATTTTATCTCGCAAAATTACATGATAAATTTTTTCTAGTACACGAGTACGAATTGTTTTGTTTTGTAATAGCTGATAGTTCACATGTGTAATTGTCAAAATACCTGCTTCGACATCCTGCTTCCATGCCTGATAAATGGGATTATCGTAATCATCTTGAACGATTTTAGTGAAAATGGATTCTAAAAAAGCAGATCGCGGCCCATCAGAATTCAATGCAAAAACTCGTTCACTTGCAAAGTTATATAATTGAAACTTGTTATTTTTATCGAAAGTGCTGTCACTGAATAATGAATTTTCATGAAACACGCCATTATCATCAATAAACTGTCTTAGCTGTGCAAATTGCCCTCTTTCCATTTGCGAAATATAAAAATTGTGCAGTACCCCAATATTAATCGCTACAATTGTATGCTGTGTAGGGGTTTGCCCATCATTAAACCCTTGTAAAACCTTCTCTAATGTTTCGATAGATGATTCATTCGGACTACGTGATTCCGTCGCATCATTATGTACACAAACATTTAAAAATAACGTTGAGTATGTTGACTTCAAATATGAAAGCAAGTGTGACTTTCCATCACCAACAGAGCCGCACAGTAAAATTAACTGTTTCTCCTCTTGTTGCTCGAGACGCTTTAATGCTTCAATAACCTTACCCTCAATCGGACGTTCCGTATGCATATATTTAGTAAATGACGAAAATCTGTTCGAATGGATAACCGTCTCTTTTGACGAACTTTGTAACATTTTTATTTGATTTAAAAATTTTGATTCTGGCTTCTGCATTATATTTGTCATTACATCACCTTTAGTTTCATTTGTTATTATTCTACCATTGTCCGTTCACTAAGTTAACTTCCTATAGCCCTTACTAATATGTACTATAAAAAAGGGCATTTCCTTATAGATGAGAAATTGTCCGTTAGTAGTTTTAGGCTTGTTATGAATCGGCTATGCTAAGTTGGACAGATAATATGAGGGCTAGTACACTAAGTCTAATAACTTAAAGTAACGTGCTACTATGCCACGTTACCGTCGAACTTTTACAGCTGAGTTTAAACTTCAAATGGTGAAGCTTTATGAAAATGGAAAATCACGTGCAGATATTGCGAGAGAATTTGAGATTACACCTTCTGCGTTAGATCGTTGGATTAAGAATCATCAAGAAACAGGTTCATTCTCTGCCAAAGATAATCGTACCGAAGAAGAAACTGAATTAATGCGATTACGCAAAGAAAACCAACGTTTACTGATGGAGTGGAAAATGATATTTTAAAGCAAGCAGCGCTGATCATGGGACGAAAATAGGTGTGATTCGCAATAACGCTCACGAAGCTGAAGAAATGGAGCTTTCCGAAGACATTTAACGAATCTTTAAAGAAAGCCGAAACAACTATGATACACGTAAAATCAAGAAAGCGCTAGAAAAACAAGAGAAGAAAAAAGTGATTTCTCGTCGTCGAATCGGTCGCATTATGAAACGGTTAGGGTTGATTTCGAACTACACAGTGACACAATATAAACTACAAACAAATGTACAATGAAGCCCGTGAAGAATGAATTACAACGACAATTTAAGCAAGAAGAGCAACTAGCAGTAGTAGTGAGCAATTTAACATACGTCCGTGTCGGAAAAAGCTGGCATTATGTATGCTTATTTGTCGACCTTTTCAATCGAGAAATCATTGGACACATAATCAAACAGCAGAGTTAGTCTATCAGGATTTAGTAAGTATTGAAGGAAACTTACAGACCGAGGAAGCCCCCTAGTGAGTATGCATGTAAAAACAATTTTATATGGGGGTGTTTAACCTCTCGTTATTAAGTGAATTAGTATGGTAGAAGTACATTAATACTAACTAAATTCCGTAGTAATTTCCTATATCTCTACAAAATATGCTTTGATAGTTATAGAAATTCTTGATAATATGTAGATATATAGAAATATTTACGGTTTTTTCGAGAATTCTTTAGCTGTACTCTCTCTTTTATTTAACAAATAATAGTAGTTAGATAGATGAGGTGATGTAATGTGTGTAGAGAAGAAAGTAACGTGGATAAGTCTATAGAAAAGGGGGATGAAGAAATGCTTGCAGCAAAACCTAAACCTATAGAATCGTTGGACAAGTACATGACTGACGAGGCAGTTCAAAACGTTATAAATATTATAGACAACCCACCTGCACCTAATGCTTACTTAAAACGAGCAATCGCAAAATTTATGAGTGCAAAAAGTAGAGATAATGATGAATCTTAATGGAGAATTTTTAAGTCTTCATCACGAAGACTCGATACATGAATTTAAGTGTTCTGATGAACCTAGCGTAGAGGCATTTTTAAAAGAACAAGCAATGGATTTAATGGATAGATGTTTTTCTAGGACTCGGTTATTTTTTGATTCAAATCAAAACTTAATTGGGTTCTATTCTTTGTTTAACGACTCTTTTAAAGTCCCAAAGAAAAAGACAGGAGAATTATCAATAAAACTTCCTACCGCTGTTAGTTATGTTCCTGCAGTTCGATTACATTATATTGGAGTAGACGAAAGATATCGAGGTAAAGGAAATGGACAATTTCTACTTACATCTGCTCTATATGAAGTATATAAAATCTCAAAACATTCGGCATGTACGTTAGTAACAATTGAAGCAACGGAAAACGCAAAAGAGTTCTATAAAAAATTTGGATTCGTTCATTTATCTAAGCAAGGCAGACTAAATCTTATGGCATTAAATGTAACAATTTTTGCTGAAATGTTTGGACTACATACTATGGATGATATTTTTGTATAAATATTCTTATGTGTACCAGAGAGCGTTTTTAATGCTCTCTTTTTTATCTAATTTTATAAAATTGAAAAGAAGAAACCACGTATTTTAATAGAATTTTTTTCAAAATACGTGGGTCAATTAACATGAAAGTAGCGTTTTCGATGAAATTCTAATCAATTTTTTAAAAAGTTTCATTTAGATTTATATTCATGAGTTTAACTTTCTTACTAGCGCTTTTTGTATTTGATGTGTATTTCCTTTCTCCTTCACTTCTGCTATGAAATTCAAATACACGATCTGAAGCAATTCTTCAAACGTTATTTCAACGGCATTCATATACATATCCAAATCATGAAGGAGTATTTCACCCCTCAGTATCTCTGCTTGTCTCATTTTGATATATATGTCTACTACTTTTTCATCTTCCTCCGGTTCTTCTTCAAATTCAGATTCAAAAGATAGTAAATTCTTGCTCACCTGTTTCATAATTCTTTTCTCTTTCTTAACTTTTTCGAGATGACGTTTCTTGCCTTGTAGTAAATACGTAGCAATATCCTTATGAGGTATACCTTTCTTAATCTCACTCATAAAGTCATCGTACAATACATAAATCAATGCTGAAACATTAAACATGATTGGTACATCTTGATACGCCTCTCTTGTATCATCGATAAAGATATTGCCGCGTATATAGTCATAATAAGATATGGTTAGCTCAACAACTTTTTTATTATTTGAAAAGTAATCGATAAACCCTTTGTACATATTCCCGTTTAACTTTGCCCCTAGAATATTAAATTTACTATATGATTTCTTCAATATTACCACCTCTTTCTATATGCAGCAGAATGGAATGAACAATGAAATAAACGACCTTTCTTTCCGAAAGATTCATACGTACTGCTATTCCATATGGTCCAGCTATTGAACTCTGATACTCTGATTCTAATAACTTTGTTTGCATATACTGTTTGGTGTCTTTATAGGGCAAGCTATAATCTATAAGTTCCATCCGTGATAGTCCTGTTTCTAATAATTTCGTATTAAATTCAGTTTGTGTCATAGCAGGTAAATGTTGCTCATTCCGATAACGATTAAGCTGCTTACAAGCTGTTTTGAGCCTAACAGCAAGAATGTGATCAACAGGAAATTTAGTGGTGTGCTTCTTATCTGAACGTTTTTTTCTCATAGTATTAGAAACAGTTTTGATAGTCTGAGGTTGATTATTATCGTTATTGATATTTTTCTTGATTGGATTAATAAACCCCACTCTCTTCCTCCCTTTCCTTCATTTTTAGTGTTAAGTCAGAGCCATAATTCCATAATTCCACTCTTTTACTATGTATAAGATAGGGAAGAGAAGTTTAGACCTTCTACTTGTATATTTTTCTATAGTTTGGACAAGCTAAGATTAATACTTTTGTAGAAAAGGGAGACAGCTTACATGAATAAGAAAAAAAGAGAAAAAAAAATGGAGTTAATGCGAATGATTAAAGCGGCGCAGAAAAAAGGAAAGCTAAAGAATGCAGATGATTTTAAAGTGAATGTCAGAAGTAAATAGACGTTTTCTGTTCCTTGCAAAAAGAGTACTTAATGTAAAGAAATAATAAAGTCATTTAATTTAATCTTATTAAATACAATAGCCTTCCATCATTCAAATGACGGAAGGCTTTAAAAGTTGTTAAAATTAAACGGTTACAGACATTATTTTTCTAAAAGTAAACGAATAAAATCGTATACTACGATTGATGAATCTTCAATTTACGTCCTTATAACATCTTTTTAAAACAAATAATACGATTTTCTTCACTAAATCCCAATTTAAGATGCATCGCTAGGCTAGTTTCATTTTCTAATTCACAGTCACTAGCAAACTCATGACATCCCTTTTTCTTAGCCCAATTCTCACAAGTATTAACTAAATTTTTAGCAAAGCCTTGCTTACGAAATTCCTCTTTTACATAAAGTCCTTCTAAATATCCTACCGGACTTGAACTTGTCCCTTCAACGTAATCATATCGTAATTGGGATTGTGCAAACCCAATTGGTTCGCTGTCATGATAAGCTAAAATAACGGTTGCGTCAGGCTGAGCAATAAGATGCGTCATTTCTTGTATAAGTTCCTCTAATGTGTGATCGGGCCAAAGCAGTAAAGCAAGTTTAGCAGCTTCTTTTGCTTCTGGTAATGTTGCCTCTTTTAGCATAAAAAAACCTCCATTAATTCTGCACTTTACTTAAATTATTCAATTGGCGAATATTCCTTTATTTCATTATAAACGCTATAAAAAAACAATACTGAATCTTAGTCATGGTTTTTGAAACAATTTTTTTGTTTTCAAACGACTTTATTATTAATAAAACAACTTTAATATTTACTTAAATATAAAAAAAGTAGTATGAATCATACTACTTTTAACATTAATTATTTAACTCCATCTTTCCATTCCTTACCTGGTTTAAAAGCAGGGATTTTAGAAGCTGCAATCTCAATTTCTTCACCAGTTTGCGGATTTCTACCTTTTCTTGCTGAACGTTCACGCACTTCAAATGTCCCTGTACCGATCAATTGGACTTTATCTCCGTTTTTTAATGCATTTGTAATAGCATCAAATGTAGCGTTTAATACAGCTGTAGCATCTTTCTTCGTTAATTCTGTCTTTTCGATTACACCTTGAATTAGTTCCGTTTTATTCACTTAAAAACACTCCCACTTTAGAATTTATATGTAGAATGGATAGCATA
>NZ_JBALMO010000024.1:0-29022 GCF_036963345.1 Bacillus sp. JJ722 | reverse complement strand
AGATTTTACAAATTCATATTTTCTGCTTAAGCTCTTAAAATTAAATAATTAATATATCCATTCCGATAGAAATTCTGAATTTGATGGGTATTCAAGTTGAAAATTTATTAGGCGTACAACTGGATCTAGTAATACTATTGCCGCTTCATATGAAAGATTTACCTAATGTCCACTATCGGTGTTAAATCATATTCTTTTTATCGCGTTATGTTTCGTCCTCAAAGGACATATAATTTTAGGGGGTGTATTATGTAATGAGTATATTTTTCTACTTTGTGATGGTAACTCTTTCTTTAGCATTCATAGCAACTGTCATGATGCTTCAAAGATATAAAAAGAGATTTAGCAGTATGGTAGGAATGGTTCTTCCAATGGTTATAGGAACTTTTTATGGGGTAACAACCGGAATCTTATTTGGCTCGCTATTTCAAGGTAACCTCTTTTACTCTACAGGTTTCTCAATTCTAATAGGAGTCCTTGTAGGTACTTCCTGTGGGTTAATTCTAGGAATCATTCCATCGATTGAAGGATTTATTGCAGGATTAATGGGTGGGATGATGGGGGCAATGTTAGGAGATATGATTTCCGACTTTCAATCAGCTATAATGATAAATATCTTTCTAACACTTTCAGTAAGTTTATTGTTTTTATTAAAAGCATTATCTATGCAACCAGAAAAAGAGTCTCAGAAATATACTCGTAAGTGGCTTTTAAAACCTTTCTTTATATTTGTAACATTAACCTCTTATTTACTTCTTGGCAGTCATTTAAACAAGCAAGGAATTTCTTCTATAACTAATATATCGAATGAAAATAGGCATGTAAGTCATCAAGAAAATACCCAACCATATAAGAATCAGCTATCGGTTGTCACTATCAATGTTCAGCCCTCCAAATTTTCATATGAGCCTTCAACAATACAATTAAAGAAAAATCAGAGAGTTTCCCTTATCTTAAATAATGAGGATATGATTGATCATGATATTGAAATCAAAAAAATACCTATTGCCAAAGAAGATACAAACTTACATATTGAACATCAAAATCTGAATTCTGATTTTCACTTACATTCGTCAGCCTCAAAACAGGAGAAAATCACTTTTACTCCTATAGCACTAGGAACATATGAGTTTTACTGCACCATTCCAGGCCATAAAGAAAAAGGAATGATTGGTACTCTTACCGTTACAAAGTAAACAATTGATTAATCGTTTCATACTGAAAAAAGGCAAGCCCTTGTAATATGCTTGCCTTTTGAACATTTACTCTAGAACATTGGCTATTCGTTATTCTGCTTCAGAAACAACTGTAAAGCGTTCATTTATATGTTGTGGATTTTCGATTTCATCTAATACAGCTATCGCATAATCCGCATAGCTAATATAGCTTTGACCATTATTATTCACTAGCAAATGATCTCTTCCTTTTTGATAAGAGCCTGTTCTTTTACCATTTGGATCGAAAAAGGCAGAAGGACTGATAAATGTCCATTTAATAGATTCACTTTTTTGTAAAAACTCTAAACAGCCTTTCTTAGGAAGTATAAGTACCCTCCAAGGAAAAAGAGAACAAAGCTTCCTCCTACAACAGTTAATAATTGGTCCCATGGAACAAAGAATACATCTTCTGTATTACCACCGACATTCATCATCATAAAAGGTTGTGCCCATGGATAGTATGGGCCAAAGCGCTCAGAATTCACTGCTAAAATAGATGGTAATGTGAAGATAACATTAACGGTAAACGGTGCAGCAAAGCTTTTCCACATAATAGACATCCACAACTGCAGTGCAACTAATGGGAATGTCGCAATCCATCCCCCAATAATACTCTTCCAAATAATATCTATCGGAAATGGATCTGTATACCCTTTTTGCATACCTACTACAAATATAGAGACAAGATATAATAATTGGCTAATCAATACAATTATCATTAAAAGAGCATATTTAGCTATAAATACTTTTCCTCTAGTCACAGGCAATGCTAAAAGCTGTTTCCAACCGCCAGCTTGATGTTCATATCTACAAATCAGACCTGCAATAACACCTGTAATAAGTGGTAAAAATAACAATCCATATGATAGATTCATAGTTATTAAAGTTCCATACCATTCGTAACCAGTATCAACAGGGAAATTAGATATTAATCCGATTAGAAGTCCAATCAATGGACCTACAAGGATTATGGTCATAGCTTTTGTTTTTCTAAGCTTATACCATTCTGATTGAATAACAGAAAACATATTATTTCACATCCCTTCTAGTAAAATCGAACATACCCATTACGTATAAAAGAAATCCTACCCCAATACCAAGCGCGACATTGATCAGCGGTTCATTCCACTCATTCAATAACGTTGGCCACTTCCAAATCATCCAATCTGGCAAATAATAAGCTGAATAAGTTAAAATTACCCCTATAACACCTGTAGTAATCGGAATACCTTGGTTTTTACTAACGGTCGCAATCCAGAGCTGAAGCGCCAGTATCGGTAATGCAGCAAAATAAGGATAGAAACTCTGCTTAATTAGATCGATATACGGGATCGTATCCCCTAAATCTAAAATAATCCCATAAATAAGTGTAAAAATCATCAGTAACAAAGAGGCTATGAGTAATAAAGTAGCAAGAACAGTAAACTTTGATAAGTAAATACTCATTTTTGACACAGGTAAGGCGACAAGTTGTTTCCATGCATTCGTTTCATTTTCAATACTCGCCATGAAAGATGTTAAGATCACTATTCCTAATACAATTGCAAGTGGTGTAAAAGAACTTATATTCGATAAGTAATATAACCAATCATCATCACTTTGGCGTAGTAAATAATCTTTTCTGTACCCATAATTGAGCATTTGCATAGCGACAACACCGAATGGTCCTAAAAACGTCAAAAACCAGAAACCTTTTCGTTTAACTTTTAAAAAATCAGCACCTAAAAGTTTTCCAATCATACTACCTGCTCCTCAGTTGTCATTTGAAGGAAAATATCCTCTAATGCTCTTTTTTGCTCTTCTATACGATAGATTGAATACCCATCTTGGAATAGCTCACTAACTGCCTGTGCTACTTTCTCATCCGAACTTTCATTCAATAAAATTAATCCGTCTTTATATTCTGCTTTTATTCCTTTCGCTAATAATGAACGCCATGCTTTCTGACTATCACTTACTCTTAGCGAAATTTTTTCTTGAGCAAGCATACGCATCGCTTCGATTGAATCTTGAAAAATCATTTTTCCTTTCGTAACAATTCCAACAGTTGTTGCCATTTGATCAATTTCTGACAACAAGTGACTCGATATTAAAACAGTCATCCCGTATTCAGAAGGTAATCGTTTAATTAAATGACGGATTTCAATTATTCCAGATGGATCAAGTCCATTTGTTGGCTCATCCAATATCAATAACTTGGGATTATTTAATAGAGCAGCTGCAATACCCAAGCGCTGCTTCATACCAAGAGAAAATCCCTTTACTTGTTTATTTGCGACGTCTGTCAAACGAACAATATCTAATACTTCATGAATTCTAGTTTTAGGCACTCCTAAAATTTTTCGCATGGCTTCTAAATTCTCATACGCTGTTAAATGCGGATAATAGGACGGATTTTCTACTAATGATCCAACATTTCCTAATATTTCTATTCGTGCGTTTTTTAGCTCCTTTTGAAAAATATGTATCGACCCAGATGTTGGTTTCATGAGCCCTAATAGCATACGGATTGTCGTTGTCTTTCCCGCGCCATTTGGACCTAAGAAACCATATATTTCACCTTTACGGATTTTCATGTCTAATCCTACTACAGCATCTTCATGCCCAAAGCGTTTTGTTAAATTTTTTGTCTGTATAATATATTCCAATTCTCTCACCTCACAATCAATATTAGTGACTGAAGGTTAAAACTAGGTAAGTAGAAAGTTTAAATTTTGTTTAAAAATAATTTTTTAAGATTTTTTAAGAACATACATGGTTTTCAACTAAACCGAAAGCGCCAAATATATGTATTCTAACAAAATCAGCAAGTTTTTTTATTTCATGTAACCTACTTCGGAGGGCTGACAAAGCGTAAAAGGGCTGTTCGAAAAGTAATTTTCAATCACTTTTCGAACAGCCCCAAAACTCTAGTTATTTATAATTCTTTATTTGAATATTTGTTCCATGCGCACTTGTTTCAATATCCCAATCCAAATTCATACCCTTTACCATCATTTCAACAATTGATAAACCAATTCCTGCCCCTTTTTCACTTGATGTCTTTTTCATTCCTTCTCCACGATCTGATATGATAATCGCATCATAGCTATCATTTGACTCTGTTTTCACCTTAATATACAGACCCTCTTTTGCATGTCGTAGTACATTTTGAAATAAATTATCTAATATGCGTCCAAACCAAATAGGGTCAATCATCCAATTCGCTTTCTCAAATGAAGATAATTCAACTTCAATTTCAAAACCTTCTTTTTCAAAAACGGGATACCATGAAGAAAAAAATTGGCGCACAAACCGAACAACGTCGATTTCTTTTGAATCAAGCTTATATTTACTAGCCATTAGCAGAGTATAAGACATTAAATTTTCAATTAATCTATCAATATTTTCAATGGAAGCTTCTATTGATGTAACAGCTTGCTTTCCTTCTTGTGACAATTCCTCTTGAACTATAGAATAGGTTTGCGCTCGAATTTTTGTTAACGGAGTTCGTAAGTCATGAGATAGGTTAGCGATTAGTTCACGTCTTAATTGTTCCTCATCCTGCTCACGTTTTTTACTCTCCCTTAGTTCGAACACCATTTGATTAAACGTTTGTTCAAGTTGTCCAATTTCATCATCTTTCTTTAAATCGATTTCGATTGGCAGACCGTCAACATCGCGTATCTCCATTGCATCCTGCAATTGAATTAAACGCTTTCTAATGCTTCTAAAAAATAAAAAAGAAACAGTAATAAATAATAAAATGATACTTAATACACCGATGAATAAAAGATTCCCGTATTCATCGTAGATTTTTGAAACAGGTGGGTCAAACGTGTCTCTAGGAACCTGTAATACAACGAAACCCTTATTCTCATCATTCCCGACAAATGCTATTACTGTAAAAGGGTCATTATCATAGTGTTCTTTAATAAATTTTGCTGTATAAGTAGGTGTCCACTGAGTAGGAAGTTGTTCTTTCACGTCCAATTCCTCTACAAGAATACCTCTCTCGTTAATCCAAAACATTGATGCTTCAGGATATTGTTGTTTCCATTTCGAAAAGTGTTTCTTTATCGTTGCTTTAGAGGCATTTTGTATTTTGTTTGCTTCATTATGCCATTGTTCTTCTACTACTTTCATATCCATGTTCTCTGCTTTTTCATCATCAATATTATTAGTTAAACTAGACACAAATATTGCGATAAGTAAATAAGACAATTGAATAAGAATTAATGCCATAAAAATAATGAGCATATATTTTGCCAACAATGATCGGAAAAACTTCATATTTTCACCCTATATCCAAGACCACGAATGGTATCAATAATCGTTGGTTTGGCTGGGTCCTTCTCGATTTTTTCACGTAAATAACGTATATGTACCATTAATGTTTTATCGCCTTCGATGTAACGTTCTCCCCAAACACCTTCATATAGTTGTTCCTTCGTTAATATTTGATTTAAGTGTCGAATAAAGTACTGAAATAGATGATATTGCTTTCCGGTTAACTGAATTTCTTCGTCTGTATCTTTATGTACAATTCTCATATCTTTTGTAAATATGGTTAAATGTTGTAGTTCTAATATATCATCATTCTTTTGAAATCGTCTTAACAATACTTCAACACGCGCAGAAAGCTCTTCAGGGTGAAAAGGCTTTGTTACATAATCATCCGCAAAATTAAGGCCTTCTATTTTATCCTCTAGTGCAGTACGCGCAGAAAGCATTATAATAGGCAAGTCCTCTATTTCTTTCTTAATTCGTTTTCCGATTGAAAAACCATCTAAGCCAGGCAACATAACATCTAATATGACTATGTCTACAGTTAAAAGATGTTTTTCAAATCCTTCGCCTGTTTGTAACCAAGTTACATCGTATCCTCTTTCTATTAAGTCTTTTGTCACCCATTTACCTATATCAATTTCGTCTTCTATATATAATACATGAGTCATTTTCTCCCACCTTTTCATGATCGAATAGAATCTATTCCTATATTTTAAAACTCCACTATCACATGAAGTGCCCAATAGAAATCATATCTAAGGGTTTCAATTGGTGCAACTTTTTCTATAATCGTTTCCGGATTTCTAGTAATAATTGACGACATCCTTCTTGAGTAAAACATTTCTTAATAAATGTTGTCATTTATTTTCAATGATTCTATTAAAAACATAGCGTAATACTCGTATTCCTTATTATACTGTGAAATAAAAAATAGACACTCCCTCTATCCAAGAGGTGTGTCTATTTGAATGATTTATCATTTACTTAATTGATTTAGGTGGTTAACAAGCTCTTTTGTTCTAGAGCAAAAAGGCGCATGATCTGATATTAAAGTAATTATTTTGTTACAAGGCGTTTCTGTGTGCATTTTACGTTGGAAATCGATCGGAATGGCATGATCTAACGTTGTTTCAATATAGATACGACTTACCTTTCCGAATTTATCTTCTGATAGCTTTAACTCTTGTTGAAAAGGGCCTAATGGTTGAGGACGCATTTGCTTAATAGCAGCTTGTTTAATGGCATCATCTTCTGTAGCATTAAAAAATGTTTGTTCAATAAGTTCGGGTATTAGCTCTGCAGTCATATCTTTCTCATTTATGGAAAACTGTGGTCCTTTTTCTCCTGCTGATTTCCCTCCAAGGCTTTCACCATTTTGAGGTAAGAATGCACAAAGATAAATTAATTTATCGATTTTATCGGGTATATACTCAGCTGTTTGAGTAATAACGATTCCACCCATACTATGTCCAACAAGAATTACTTTTTCATTTTGTTGATTAATAACATCGACTACTTTATCTACATATAAATCCAAAGTTACATCTTGTGGAGGGGTCATATCTTTTCCACTTCCAGGTAAGTCTAGTGTAACAACTTTATGTCCAAGTGATTCAAGCTCAGGTTTTACTAAATCCCATGCCCATTCTCCTTGCCATGCTCCATGTACTAAAACGTAAGTACTCATTTATAAAAACACTCCTTTATTTGCGGATATATTTCATCTACATTCAATATTGATGATGTATACTTAGTGTATATTAAGTGAATTGATAAATATAATGAAGATTATTTATAGATGTTATAAATATCTTTTATATAATGAGAAAAGAATGAACCTTTTTGATTTTAAAGTTTTCAAATATGTGGCTCATTTGAAAAGCTTTAGTTCAGCAGCCAAAGAATTACACATGACACAGCCAGCTATTACACATATCATTAACAAATTGGAGAAGCATTATTCCTTAACTTTATTTGATCGCTCTAGACAAGGTACGGTTCTCACGGAGAATGGTGAGGAGTTTCTAGTTTGTGTAAATCAACTTCTTAACGAGTACGAAAATCTTGAAAATATGGCTTTTAAATTGAAAAACAAGAATCTTTATAAACTAGTATTAGCTACGTATCCTTCAGTCACAGTATACTGTTTGGCAGAATGTATGGAATTGGGGGATTTTGATCAAAGTCAGCATGTTCTGGCTGTTCGAGAAGGTAGTCATCAAGAAGTTTTAGAGTGGATGTCTTCCGGTAACGCCGACTTTTCTATTTCCATAAAAGAAGATTTAATTCATGGATTTCATCATCATTTAATTGGAGAGGATCCCTACGTTTTAGTTTCTGGAAAATCAGTTCCGTCCAATCTTACTACTACTGATTTGAAAAATTATCCTTTTATCATGCCCCTTTCTGGTTGCAAAGAGGTACTTGAACCGTATTTAAAGCAAAATAAAATAGCCATTAATAAAGTAATGGAGTCTGAGACAATAAGTTCTACGTTAGCTCTTACACTACAACTAAACGGTATAACGATTGTTCCGTTATCAGGTCTAAATAAACAAATTATTAATGATTTCATCATCCAACCATTAGAAATCAAAATCCAACGGCAACTCATTATGCAATGGTCTCCTAAAAAAGACAGTGACCCATTGTTCACTTCTTATATAGAAAACTTGTTGGCTCAATTACAAAAAAGAAAAGCTAATTCTAACACAAAATACGAGTAAACAAATTGATAAAGATGTTAGCATGATGAAATTGTGTCCATAACGAGCTAAAAGATGTTACCCCTAAACTAATCCACTGTTTAATAACCGATTGAGAATAATGTGCATAATATATGTTTATTACAAGTCAGGATGGCGATTTATCCATTGATCCCCTTTATATTTTTTTATGAGAATATCATCCTCGTTATTGTATAAAGTCGATTAGTAAGGAGAGACAATAAGTTGGTTACAATTCATTTCTTTGAAAATAAAACACTAGTACTAAGTCAACTAGTAAACAATGTTCCTTCGGTCAATGATGAAATTAAAATAAAAGGCCGTAAAGGAAAAGTTTTACGTGTTAATAACGTTAAAGATAATGTAATCCATGTCCACATTCTATTTGATCAAGTTATTAAAACTAAACCGCTAGCTTTTGATAATAAAAAGAAAAAACGCTAATTTGTTCTAGTAACATTACTATTTAAACTTGATTTAATGCCTCAAAATTTAAAAGCAATGCGTTTCACTATTCGAAATGTATTGCTTTTTTTAAATGTTCATTAATTAGGTTTTCTTGAGATATAGGTTTTGTATATTTTTTAATATTGATTTACATCAACACAAAAAACCCCATAATACATCTTTGGAGTTTAGTGGTAGGATTTTTAAAGTCCGAAACCCAGACGGTTTGATATGTGTTGTCCAACTTGAATCATTCGTTTTTGTAACTGTTCTAATCGCTCTGTTGTCATACGGATGGTTGATCCTGATACACTCACTGCTGCAATGACATTGCCTAAATGATCAAAAATGGGTGCTGCTATACATGTTATACCATATTCATTTTCCTCTAAATCATAGGCGAAACCAAGTTCTCTGACTTTTGTTAATTCTTGCATTAATTCTTCTTTATCGATGATTGTATGTTTTGTATGTACTGGCATTCCTTTTTCTTCAAGAATAGTAGATACTACATTTGTAGGCAAGTAAGCGAGTATAGCTTTTCCGACAGAAGTACAATGCATTGGAGCCCGTTTTCCGACACGTGAATGCATTCTTAATAGCTCATTACCCTCAAGCTTTTCAATATATACTACTTCCCCTTGATCATACACAACAAGATGAATCACTTCGTTCGTTTCATTTTCTAATTCATTTAAAAATGGTTGAGCTTCTTTTCGTAAATCGATTGATTCTAAAAGCTTTGAACTAATTTCGAGAAATTTATATCCAAGCTTATATTTTCCATTTTCAGGGTCCTGTTCTACATAGCCATATTGTACGAGTGTTGATAAGATTCGGTAAACGGAACTTTTATTTATATCTATTTGATTAGCAATCTCAGTAACACCAAGACCACCTTTTTTTAAGCTTAATATTGTAATTATATCTAATGCTCTACTAACGGATTTAACCATGTTTTCTCTTTCCATTTTTCATCACCTCCATATAGTATATCAGTTTTCTAACATAATTTTTGGTACATAACTGATTAATTTGTGGATGTTTTCTTTTCAAATTCAGAGGGTGTCTCAAAAGTTTATCTTTTGTAGGACACCCTCGTTTTTAAATATTTTATATTGAATTATTGTTTTACAGTAAATTTCTCTTTTGCTTCTAGACGACGGCGATGTAAAATCGGTTCTGTATAACCATTTGGCTGATCATATCCTAGGAACACTAAATCACACGCAGCTTGGAAAGCAACTGAATTATTATAGTCTACGCTCATTGGGCGATACAAAGCATCATCTTCATTTTGTTTGTCAACTAGTTTTGCCATGCGTTGTAACGTTTCTAATACTTGTTCCTTAGTTACAATTCCATGATGTAGCCAGTTTGCAACGTGTTGACTTGAAATACGAAGAGTTGCTCGATCTTCCATTAGTCCAACATTATATAAATCAGGTACTTTTGAGCAACCAACTCCTTGCTCAACCCAACGAACCACATAACCTAGAATACCTTGAGCATTATTATCAAGTTCTTCTTGGATTTCTTCGGCGCTCCACTCAGGATTTTCTGCTAATGGAATGACTAGAATATCATCTCTTAAATCAGCTGCTTGTTTAACTAATTCGTTTTGTACTTTTCTTACATCTACTTGATGATAGTGTAGGGCATGTAAAGTAGCAGCAGTTGGTGATGGAACCCAAGCTGTACTTGCACCAGCATTCAGATGACCGATTTTTTGTTTAATCATTTCAGCCATTAAATCAGGCATAGCCCACATACCTTTACCTACTTGAGCACGTCCTTGGAAACCAGCACTTAAACCGATTAATACATTAGACTTTTCATAGCTCTGTAACCAGGTTGATGATTTCATATCGTTTTTACGAATCATAGGACCAGCTTCCATCGATGTATGCATCTCATCGCCAGTTCTATCTAAGAATCCAGTGTTAATGAACACTACACGATCCTTTACTTCAGCAATACAGTTCTTCAAATTCAGGCTAGTTCGGCGTTCTTCGTCCATAACACCAATCTTAAGCGTATGACGTTCTAATCCAATCATATCTTCAATTCTATTAAATAATGTGTTAGCAAACGCTACTTCTTTCGATCCGTGCATTTTTGGTTTAACGATATAAATGGAACCTTCTGCGGTATTTTTGAAGTTACCATTCCCGAGCAAAGTATGTTTAGCAATTAAACTAGTAATAACCCCATCAATAATACCTTCGTAAACTTCATTTCCATTTTGGTCTAAAATTGCATTAATGGTCATTAAATGCCCAACATTACGAACAAATAATAAGGAGCGACCGTTTATTGATAGTTTGCCACCTTGAGGAGCATTATAGTGACGATCATCATTCATTTTACGTGTTAATGTTTTGTTTCCTTTTTTGAAAGTTGCTTCTAAATCACCTTTCATCAAACCTAACCAATTACGATATACAAGTGCTTTATCTTCTGCATCAACAGCAGCAATTGAATCTTCACAGTCCATAATCGTAGTAACAGCTGATTCAATTAAAACATCTTTAACACCAGCGCTATCGTCTTTTCCAATTGAATCATTACGATCAATCTGAATTTCAAAATGTAGACCATTGTTTTTTAATAATATAGCAGTAGGAGCTTGCTCGTCACCTTGGTAACCTATAAACTTCTCTTCATTTACTAAGCTAGTTAGATTATCATTATCCAATGCAATAACTAACTTTCCTTCTTCTAAGCGATATTGTGTAGCTTCAGCGTGAGAAGCATCTTTTAACGGAGCAGCTTGATCAAGGAATTGCTTTGCAAAGTCAATTACTTTTGCTCCACGAATTGGATTATAGCTACCACCGCGTTCAGCACCTTCCTCTTCGCTGATTGCATCGGTGCCATACAATGCATCATACAGGCTTCCCCAACGTGCATTAGCCGCATTAATTGCATATCGCGCATTGTTCACCGGAACTACTAATTGTGGACCTGCTTGAATAGCAATTTCTTCATCTACATTCGTTGTTCTAATTTGAAAATCTTCTACTTCGTCTTCTAAGTAGCCAATTTCTTGTAAAAACGTTTTATACTCATCATCATTAAAGCTATTAATATTCTTTTTGTGCCATTCATTGATTGTATTTTGAAGCTCATCACGGTGAGCTAACAATTGTTTGTTTTCAGGAGTTAAATCAGCAATAATTTTTTCAAAATCATTCCAGAATTGATCCACTTGCACGCCGGTTCCTGGAATGGCTTCATTATTTACAAAATCATATAATTCTTTTCCTACTTGTAAACTTCCAACTTTTATATATTCAGTCATAGAAAAATCCTCCTTAAATTTGTAGTATCATAAAGTTGTTTCTTATTACAAAACAGCGTTTTGCGTTTGTTGCAAAAAAATATGAATTTGATCTTTACTATTAATTTCCCCTCTCTTTGTTTCTTATTACCAAACGACGTTTCTGATTATTTTTAAAATACATTACATGTATTTAACCACGTATATTCTTGATTTTCAATATATTTTTGTAAATATTAAGAAAATTACCCAAAAATACGTTAGCTTTTATAGTAAACTATGAGTTTTTTCTAGCTATTTTTTATTTTGGTGAGTATTTTCTTCAAAATATGTTAACATTGATATGCTGAATTTTAAGATACTAGGAGAAAGTATGAATAAAAGTACATTTATATCGCTTGTTGCATCGCAGCTATTATTTATTGTCTTACTTCCTTTGTTTATTGAACTTTTTCATTATTTACACCCTCTTGTCTATGTGATTGTATGGTTTTGTCTAACGTTTTTGATTTCTTTTGTAGTGTTTCTAATTAGAAAAGAAACGATCACTATTTCTAAACGTTTATGTGTCACTGCGGCTATTCTTTATACGGGGTGTTTGTTGGTTTTATTATTTATTCGTCCAACTGATCAATCATATGATACCTATAATATGATCCCGTTTCAAACTGTTTCGTTTTATTTATCTGGAGAGGTACCTCTTCTCGTTGCGGTGTATAACCTGACAGCAAACATCGGCTTATTCATTCCATACGGTGCTCTCTTTCTTTTGCTTACTTCTAAGCGCCCGAATGTATACGCATTGGTCTTGGTACCATTTTTTAGCATTTCTCTTATTGAAATTCTACAACGTTTCACGAATCGAGGTAGTTTAGATATCGATGATTTATTACTGAATTTGATAGGTGTTGGTATTGGATATTTGATAACACCACTTGTTCAGCGTGTAATTCGATTAAAGTAAATACGTTGAAAATTACTTTGAACACCAAAAAACAACCACTATGTTAGTGGTTGTTTTTTTGGGGTTATTTATACAGATACACCCATTTTAGCTAAGAAACTATACACATTTTTCACCCATTGAGAATTGAGATTATTTGGATCAGTATCAGCTCCAACAGGTGAATATTTAGAATGGATGGCCTCTACTGTGTAAAGTCCATCTTGAAGATATAAACGAGTAAAGAGAGACCCCATATATTTAATGCTATCGTCTATAGAATCAAATGTCATTGGACCACCATTACTTATGAATCCACCAACATTATTATATTTTTTCAACCAGTTACTATTTCCACCGGTTTCTGCCATGGCAACAGCAGCTAAGAAAGCTGGATCTATTCCATAAGAATGACCAACTTCAACAAAAGTAGCGCCATAACCACTTAATTTGCCTGATAATACATTGTTAATTGTCGCTGCGGTTACATTAGAGATATTGCGAACATCATAACCGCCATTATTTGGAACGTCAGTATCTACTTTAGTTTGTTCTTTATTTTTCGCAGCTTGTTGTTGCTTTTCTTGTTCGATTTGCCCTTTTAAATGTTCGGACTTCTGTTCTAACTGACTTTGCTCTGTTTGCAACGTCCTGATATTGTCCACGGTCCAGCCATATTGTTTTTCTAAGTTTTTCATTAATGCATTTTTCTTTTGTTGTTGAACTTCTAAGTCATTTTTTGTTTGATTTAATTCAGCTTGTACCTTTTTCATTTTTTCTAATTCGGTTTCAGCTGCATTTTTTAAACTGTTATAGTTTTCTAATTCTTGCTCATAGGAATCGATAAGATCCTTGTCAGCACTCATTAAATAAGAGACTGTCACCGCTCTATTAACAAAGTCTGCAAAGCTTTTAGAGTCTAATAATACAGATAGTATATTAGACTCAGAATCTTGTTCCTGTAAAGAAACTAGTCTTTCAGAAACGACATCAAATCTTTTATCTAATTGCTCTTTTGATTGTTGGGCTTTAGATTTTAGTTCTGAGATTCGACTTTTCATCTGCAATAATTCAGAAGTTTTTTCATATATTTGCAACTCTAAATCTGCCATTGCTAATGAAATTTTTTTCCATTCATTATAAGCTTGCTCTTTCTTTTTAGTTATCTCTTTCGCTTCTTCAGTCTTACTAGTAATCTCTTTATGTACAGAGTTAGCTTCTTTATTAACTGAATTCCATTGTTCAGTCAACGATTTATCGTTAGGTGCTGCTTGAACAGACATAGATAACGAAAGAGTGATCAGAAGTGAGCTGCTAATAATAAAATGTTTTTTGGAACTCAAATATCATCACATCCTAATTTATTTACTCAGCTGAAATTATTGGGACTGTTTACATAGAATGCATGAACTATGTATTAGATTTCGACACAATGATATTATCAATACTTGATAGGATAGCTCATTCTCTTTTATATTAGCAAATAATATTACTTAGGATGTGAAGATTTAACAAAAGATAAAATTAACATTTGCTTAATTTTCAATGCTTTATTCTTATGNNCTAAATGAGTAAAGTTTATTTTATAAAAAACTCCATATTTTCTTCGATAACTTCCGCTAAAGCTTCTACCGTTCTGTACGATTCTTTCAAAGTATTGTGTTGTCCGCCGATATTCAACAAAAGAGACTGTTTTATAAGATCTTGATTGTAAATACCTTGGTGGTTTTGATCTTTAGCTATAATATCAATCCCTTTTGAAAGTCCTGGATATTTTTCTTCTAATTTATTGTGAAGGAACTCAGCAAATTTTTTATTCTCTTCATAATTGTGGGTAGAGCGAGAAACGGTGAAGAATACTTCAGCATAATCTTTTCCATTTATATGGACGGTTGTATTATTTCTCTTGCCTGAGTCACGATGGATATCAAAAGCCATTTTAATACTTTTATTAGCATTTAGTGCATCTTTAAAGATTTGTCTTGATACATCATATGATTCTCTATAACTCACATTTCTTTCTTTCGCAATTGCTGTAATGTCACTTTTATCATGAATTGAACTAATATTTCTTTCTTTCAATGCATAACTGAAATGTTTACCTACTAATGTTATATTTTTCTTTTCATGAGTTGCATATAAAGGTTTTGTTTCTTTTATTTCTGGTAGAAATGCTTCGGTATTATGGGTGTGATAAATATAGATGACAGGATTTTGCCCAGTTGTTGTTGATGATAAATGATTAGGGTTGGATGAGGAAATCGATTGATTTATGACTTCCTGACCATTAAAGAAGAAAAACCATGAAATAGCGGATACAGTAAAAAGGAGAACACTGGAAGTAATTGTGTATCGTTTTATTTTCCTATTTACATTATTTTTTCTTGCATTTCGTCGGAGTTTAACTTCTGTTAATGAAACAAATTCTTCTCCCGGATTGAGAGGGTAGTTTTCTTTAATAAAGTTGAATAAGTCTTGATCAGTTTGCATTTCCGATTACCTCCTCAGCATTAACATTAATTTTTCTTTTTAATTCTTTTAATGCTCTATGATAATTAACCTTTACTTTTGCTTCACTACATTGAAGAATTTTAGCGGTTTCTTTAATTGAGAAGTCGTTGATTCCTCGAAGGATAATGATGATTCGATAATGTGGTTTAAGCTTTGCAATAGCTTCGTGTACAATTTGTTTGATTTCATTTTGTTCAATTAACTCATTTGGTTGTAAATCAATTGATGTAAGTTGGTTAAAGAAAGCTTTTTTAAATAGAGAAGTAAATCTATTCCTTCGATGATGGTCTATTGCTACATGCTTGGCTATGGAAAATATCCAAGTTTTTAGATTTTGGTTAGAATTATAATTAGATAGATTATTTAGTACACGGATAAATACCTCTTGTGTCATATCTTCAGCATCATTTTGATTCCCAGAAAAACATATAAGGAATCTGTAAACATCTAAATAAAAGCTTTTATAGATTTCAATAATACGATCTTCTAAGTTTCCTAAATCAACCAATATTACTCCTCCTTCATTGAGTGTTTACCTATTATTCGTTTGAGACATCAAAAAAGTTACAAGTATTTAGAATCAAATAGAGAATTATTATACTTGATGGTAAATATTTACTTCGCACCTAATATATAGTAAGAAATATTTTTCATTTTTCACAACCGTTTTATGTTACTTTATAGTAGGATTAAAGAAATTGCGCAACAAGAAAGGAAATACAACATGTCTTATAAAATGATAGTATTAGATTTAGATGATACGTTACTTTGCGATGATCAAACAATTTCAATTCGTACAAAACAGGCGCTGATGGATGCGCAGGAATTAGGTATTAAGGTTGTGCTTGCTTCAGGTCGACCAACTTACGGAATGAAGCATATCGCTGAAGAATTATCGCTTTCGAAATATGGAAGCTACATCCTTTCATTCAATGGGGGTAAAATTATAAATTGTCAAAGCTCCGAAGAAATCTTTAGCAGCACGCTAGCGGTAGAGGATGTACATAGTCTTTATGAAATCAGCCGTCGTGAAGAAGTATTTATTCATACGTATGTAGAAGATGAAATTATTACTGAGGATGAAAATCCTTATACAACAATTGAGTCTGAGCTAACAGGATTGCCAATTTCTATTGTAGATAACTTCACAGAATCTGTTGATAAACCCGTGGTAAAAGTATTAATGGTTGATGATCCTGAAAAATTAAAAATGGTAGAAAAGAAGCTACAGACTGAATTAAGTCACAAGTTTAGTGTCATGCGTTCAAAGCCGTACTTTTTAGAATTTACAGAACGAGGCGTAACAAAAGGAACAAGTCTAAATCAATTAATACAACGTTATGGTATTAAACGAGAAGAAGTCATTGCCATAGGCGATAGCTACAATGATTTAGCTATGATTGAGTTTGCTGGTCTTGGCGTAGCTATGGGAAATGCTCCTGAAGATATTAAAGCAATAGCGAATTATGTAACTGATACGAACATGAATGATGGTGTTGGAAAAGTTGTGGAAAAGTTTGTTTTAAATAAACTAGTTACAGTTTAATATAAGGAAACCATAGTTACTATCATAATGAGAAGAATGATAATTTGTTTCACTTTGATCTTATAAACCCTCAATTTATCCATTTTATTTTAAATCATACCGGTATTTGGTTGTTGGAAAATTGTAACATTTGTCGTTTTTGGGAAAAGCATCTTACTTTACACCAAATTCTATAATAAAAGCCTTTAAATCAATTGATTTAAAGGCTTTTCGTTTTAAATTTTTGTTTTCTGTTGCTCCCAATATAATGAGCGTAACTCCACTTTCAATATTTTCCCAGAAGGATTTCGTGGTAGTTCATTCATGAAATCAATTGATTTAGGCTTTTTATAGCTTGCGATTTTTCCATTGCAATAATCAATTACTTCTTGTTCGGATAATGTTTCTCCTTCTTTAGGAACTACTATCGCCTTAACGGATTCACCCCAAACTGGGTCAGGTACTCCAATAACAGCAACATCAAGAATATCTGGATGAGTATACAACACTTCCTCAATTTCTCGAGGATAGATGTTAACCCCGCCACTAATTAACATATCTTTCTTTCGATCAACGATATAATAATAACCCTCTTCATCCTGTAAGGCCATATCACCTACTGAGAAATAGCCATTCCAGAAAGATGCTTCCGTTGCTTCTGGATTATTATAATAATGATCTAATAAATAAGGAGCTTTAAAATATAATTCACCGATATCACCTGTTTTGACTGGTTGCTTATTATCATCTAATATTAAACATTCAACTAAAGGGAATGTTTGACCAACACAGCTCTCTTTATCTTGTATATCCTTTGGCTTAATGTTTAATGTAATTGCACTTTCAGTTGAACCATAAAACTCATGCAAGTCTACATTTTGGAACATTTCTAGAACATCTAATTTTGTTTGAGTTGGTAATGGTGAACCAGCAGAAATTAACACTCTCATGGATTTTAAATCGTATTTCGTTTTCGTTTCTTTGTTGAGATTTACTAAGAAGTTATACATTGTTGGAGCCATAAATACATTGGTAGCTTTATAGTGTTCTAAATCATGAAGGAATTGTTCTGGGCTAAATGATTCTTCAACAATAATTGTTCCACCTACGATAAGCTGCATCATTAAGAAAATCCAAGGAGCTGCATGATAAATAGGCCCCGCTACAATTTGTTTATCAGATTCATCAATTTTGTATTCATATGCAGCAACCATTCCTGTTATGATACGAGAGCGATGTGAAATAACAACTCCTTTAGGTTTACCAGTTGTCCCTGAAGTATAGCCGATATACAGAGTATCTTCTTCATTTACAACGACATTTGGTTCGTTATTTGGTGCATCTGCAAAGAAATGATCGTAGTCTTGTAATATTCCAGCAGATGAACCACCGACAATTAGAATCGTATCCAATTGGGGTAATAATAATTCAATATCTTTTGTATACTCTTCATTTGTGATAAACCCTCGACTTTCTGAATTCTTTACTATGTATCCTATTTCTGAACCAACTAATCGGAAATTCAGTGGAACAACAACAACACCAATCTTAGCTAATCCAATAATTATTTCTATGTAAGCTGCATTGTTTTTCATCATGACGGCTACTTTGTCACCTTTTTTATAACCTTTTGCTAAAAAAGCATGAGCTAACTTGTTTGCACGATTATTTAATTCAGTGTAACTCCATTGTTTATTCTCAAATATTACTGCAGGTTTATTTCTAAATTTATCACTATTTAGTTTCATTATTGCTCCAAATGTTAACATCTAAGTCTTCCTTTCTATTCGATAATGTTGACGGATTCTCTACTATGTTTTGTGCTTGGCTCGACTCTTCTTTCATCTATTTATGTTTATTGAATAATGTTTGAGAGAATCACTCCTTTATTTCAATGTAATATGATATTTATGTCATAATAACAATATAACAATTGTAAAATTCTCAATATTCAAACCTTAATAGTAGATATTCGACGTATTTATTGTATTTTCCTGCAGAAAAAAGCCATTATTTGCATGATTGACAAATAGTGGCTTTTTTTCTTGAGAATTACCTGAAAATAGCAATTATGTAAGCGAGAAATATCTTTTATATATCATAATCGTTTAATGAACTTATTATTATATAATAGTTCACACAAAGACAATGATTATAATTTGATAAATTTTGGCGGATGAGAAGACCAACTTAATATCCGTTCTAGATCATGAAACGCAATTATAGCAGTTGTCGTATTTACATTAGGATGAATTCCAACCGTATCTTGTTGATCGATGCTGCTATCAATTACAACTTGGATTTTCTGTTCTACATCATGATGAAGTGCAATAGGTGTGAGTGTTCCTGGTTTTAAACCTATCAATTGATCAAGCTCCTCTGGCGATGCAAATGAAAGACGTCTTGATTGTAACTCTGATGCTAAGGCTTTTAAATCCACGATTATTTCATCAGGTACAATAATGAAATAATACTGCTTTTCTTTTTTTGTTGTTAATAAAAGGTTTTTAACTTGAGGTCCTGGCAATTCTGCATCATAATGTTTGACCGAAGTTATTGCTTCATGATCGATACGTTGAAAAGAAATATTTAACTTTTCTAATATCTCATAAGCCTCTTTCTCTGTAGCTTGGCCCATATTATCTCTCCTCTTAAAAAATATACTTATACCTATATTAAAACATGTGTTAACAAAGTATAAGTGGATGAAACGTGTGAAATTATTGAATATTTTGTTATAAATAAATATACTTGCATTTTTTCTTAATTTCCTCAAAAATAGAAACTGTTGTTCTTTTGATTGATGAATCATCTTTTCATTAACAATAGCAAACTAAGAGTATTTAAGGAGAAAAACAATGAAAAAATGGTTATTTCTATTACTAGCTATAACGTTATTAACAGGTTGTAGCGATGTAGAGACTCGTTCAATAACTAACGAAGTTGCATCCAATAATATAGTTTCAGATTATCCTACATATGAAGCAACTGTAGAAAAGGTCTCAGATGGTGATACTTTAACAATCTCATATAACAATAAAGAACAAAAAGTTCGATTACTATTGATTGATACACCTGAGTCAGTTAAGCCAGGTGTTGATCCTCAGCCCTTTTCCATTGAAGCATCAAATTTTGTGAAAGAATTATTACCTCCTGGAACAAAAGTTACCATTGAGCCAGGTGTAGAAGGTTATGAATTTGATAAGTATAATCGATTGCTTGCCTATGTTTATGTGAATGGAGAAATGTTGAATAAAACACTAATTCAAGAAGGTTATGCTCGCGTTGGCTACATATACGAACCGAATACAAGATATTTAGATGAGTTCTTGAAAATTCAAGACAATGCTAAGCAGAATAAGAAAAATATTTGGAGCATTAAAGGATACGTTACAGAAGAAGGATATAATGTTGATGCAGCAACTAATACGGGTAATACTAAAACGAATCAGTCCGTAAATAACACTGCCTCTCAAACTAATCATGGAAAAATCAAAGGAAATAAGAATAGCAAAATCTATCATGTTCCAGATGGAAAATACTATAATACCGCAATGAAAAACATTGAATGGTTTGACTCGGTAAAAGAAGCTGAACAAGCCGGTTATCGTGCTTCTAAGGAATAAAAGAAAAAGGATGATTTAGAGATTTCTCTATTCATCCTTTTTAATTTCACATATTTTTTTTAGTTTAGTCTAACTGTTTTTAGCTTTATATTAATAGATGTCCTTTTTAGGAATCAACTGTAATATTGCTGAATGATTTCCTAGTTTTATTTCTTCTCCATTTACTATTTTATCTTGTATGACAATAGTTTGCAGGAGTAAATTTTCTTTTAACATATGATCGAATTTTGCAATAACACTTTGTAAATAATCATCTGTACTTACTACAATATCTACATGCATATTAATTGGTAAGTTTAATCTCTTGCGATACTCTTGAACAGTTCGAATGAATTCTCGAGCTATCCCTTCTTGTATTAATTCTTCTGTTAACGCAATATCCAATATAACTGTATACTCGCCATTGGTTGCGGAGGAAAATCCGGCTTTAGCTACTTTCTCGACAATTACATCTCCAAGTGTAATTGTCACTGATTCACCTGAATCAGTAGTTAATAATCCATACCCATTATTAATAAAAGAACCGACTTCGTCATTGCCTAGTTGCTGTTCCCACTTGTTAGCGATATTAGCGTGAATCCCAAATTTTGCTCCTGATTTTTTGAAATCTAATTTAAGTTTGATCGTCGCAAACTCTCCTTCATCCTCGATTTCATGAAATGCTTTTACATTTAATTTATCTAAAACGATAGTCTGATAAGAAGACCAACCCATTTCTTGATTTGAACTCATAAGAGATAAACTTGCTAATGGTTGTTTTACTTTTATAGAAGTAGTATTTCGTATACTTCTACCTAATTCCACAACTTGTAAAACGGCTGCCATTTCTTTTTCTAATTGAGTATGGATTACTGTGTCATCATGTGTAGGGTATGATGAAAGATGTACACTCCTACCCGCTAAGCTAGTATGAACATCCTCAGCTATGAACGGTGTTAACGGAGCAAGCAATTGACTTGTTTTTGTTAGCACTTCATATAAAGTTTGATAAGCTGCAGCTTTATCTGCATTCATGCCGTTTGACCAGAAGCGTTCTCTAGAGCGTCTTACATACCAATTACTTACTTCCTCGATTAACTTGGCTATTTCTCTTGCTGCATTTGTAAAATTATAATGTTCAAGATAATATGAAGCAGTTTTTATTGTTGTATTCAAGCGAGATAAAATCCATTCGTCTAATTTATTTTTCTTCACATCATAGTTTTTGTTCGCATCAAATCCATCTAATTTAGCGTATAGCGTATAGAAACTGTGTACATTACCAAATGTATCAATTAGTTTAGATTTTGCTTCTTGCACCACTCGTTCTGAAAATCGTTTCGGATTCCAAGGTGCGCTATCAACTAATAATGCCGATCTTAATGAATCTGCACCAAACTTATGAATTAAATCCATTGGATCGAGGGCATTCCCCTTACTTTTAGACATCTTCTGTTCATTTTCATCTAAAACATGCCCAAGTGATAGAACTCGCTTATAGGGTGCTTTTCCAGTAAATAACGTGGATACAGCTAACAAACTATAAAACCATCCGCGAGTTTGATCAATTCCTTCAATGACCACATCAGCAGGAAATTGTTTTTCAATTAGATCTATGTTTTCGAATGGGAAATGATATTGTGCGAATGGCATTGAACCACTATCAAACCAAACATCAATTACTTCAGGTGTTCTAGTCATTAATCCACCACATTGAGAACAGCAAAGTTTAATGTCATCTACATATGGTTTGTGCAATTCTATCTCATCGATTGCTTGTATAGAATGTTTCTTTAACTCATCTATACTTTTCGGAGCATATTGATGGTTACAACTTTCACATTGCCAAATGTTCAGCGGAGTACCCCAATAGCGCTTTCGGCTGATGTTCCAATCAACCATCTCCTCTAGAAAGTTTCCGAATCTCCCATTTTTTATATGTTCTGGATGCCATGCAACTTCGTTATTATTTTGAATTAATTGCTCTTTAAGTGCAGTAGTTTTGATGAACCAACTTTCATTCGCATAATATAAAAGCGGCGAATCGCAACGCCAGCAGTGAGGATAATTATGTTCGTGTTTTTCTTTGCTGAATAGTAAACCTTTCTCAGCCAATGACCGAACAATATCCACATCACAATCTTATACAAAACGACTTTGTAATGCCTTTACATCAGTTGTGTATCTTCCTTTTTCATCGACTACATTTACAAATGAAAAACCATTTTCTTGTATGACTTTATAATCATCTTCTCCATAAGCTGGTGCAATATGAACAATTCCTGTACCACTTGTATCTGTAACATAATTTGCTTCTACAACTTTATGCCCGATTTCAACATTGACGAAATTAAATGGAGGAATGTAAGCCATACCTTTCAATTCTGTTCCAAAATGTTCAGATATGATTTCGTAATTATCTTTTAAAACCGTATTTACAAGCGATTTCGCAACAATGAAAATTTCGTTATGTTGTTGAGCGCGAACATACTTCATTGTTGGATTTACGGCTAGTGCAACATTCGCTGGCAATGTCCAAGGAGTTGTTGTCCATCCAAGAAAGTATTCATTTTCACTACCGACAATTTTGAATTTTGCCGTTGCTGTTAAGTCTTTAACTACTTTATAGCCTTGAGCTACTTCATGAGAGCTTAGTGACGTTTGACAACTCGGACAATACGGAGAAACGCGATGTCCTTTATTCAATAATCCTTTCTCATGAATGGTCCCTAAGATATTCCAAACACTTTCAATATAAGAATTTTCTAGCGTTACATAGGGATCATCCATATCTACCCAATATCCTAGTTTCTCGGTAAATTCACGCCATTGTTTTTCATATATAAAGACACTTTCCTTACATTTTTCAATAAAAGCTTGAACACCATAGTTTTCAATTTCATGTTTTCCTGAAATACCTAATTGCTTTTCTACACCTAGTTCAACTGGAAGTCCGTGAGTATCCCAGCCAGCTTTACGAATTACTTGATGTCCAGCCATCGTTTGGTATCTTGCAACAACATCTTTAATTGTACGCCCTAATGCATGACCCACGTGAGGTAATCCATTGGCAGTTGGTGGACCTTCATAAAATACAAACGACGGCTTTCCTTCTTGATTGTCGATAGACTGATTAAATGTCTTTTCTTCTAACCACTGTTTACGAATACGTTCTTCTCGTTGGATAACAGTTTCTTTATTCATTGGATATCGCTCCTTTTTGGTAATTAAAAGCATACAAAAAACCCGTCCCTATAATAAGGGACGGGTTGAACCGCGATACCACCCTAATTCTATTGTAGTTTCCGTTCATCAATAGCACTTAGCCACGTACAATCATACGCGTTCCTTTTAACGGTAGACACCCGTTCAAACTTACTTAATTTCAGCTTGACTTCTCGGAGAGGATTTTCATTAAAGATCTGAACACCGGCTTTCAGCAACTACCGGCTCTCTGAGGAACAGTTTCTTGAATTACTTTTTCTCGTCAACGAATTTGTATGCTTTTATTGCAATTATATTATCATTGCAGTTAATAGGTGTCAAATTACTCTTATGTTTCAGAGAATTGAAAAGTAAAATTGTAAACTACTAAATAGTTGCTCATAGTCAACGTTTCGACCATAAGCAACTTTTCTATTTAGAATCGTTCTTGCCAGCTTCTTTAGATAATTGTTCAAATGATTTTACTTTTCCATGAGGATTTTGGGAATGTTTTCGTGTATTCCATTGTCTTTCTTCTTGACTTTTAGATTGTGTCATCTTGTGTTATAACTCCTTTATCATGAATAAACATATCTAACTTTTTCACATATTAAGTACTAGTGAGCTTGTTTATTAGACGTTCGTGCTTTTTTCGCTTTTTCTTTATGAGCGCGATTTGCATTTGCACTGCCAAATTCCTTTGAAAACTCAGAATCGGTTTTACTAGAGTCAAATCCTTGCTTATTCTTTTGTTGCGGATCATTTTTCTTTGTTCGTTTAGGCATGTATTTCCCTCCTTCTATCTTAGTATGAGAATTGAAAAAGGAATTATGCGTTACTTATCTATTTCATAAAAATTACTACAACACTTCGATAATAATCTTTTCAAAAAATTCCCCTTCAATGAATACATCTAATTTCCAAATGCCTGGTGCAGGAAGCTGTAAATATCCGACTGATTCTACATAGGTTAATGGTGTATAATCTGAATTATTTTTCGACATATTAATATTAATCATAGCATCGCTTGGTATTGTTAATATGCCTTCGAATGCCGTTACAGTTGAGTTTGAATCTCCTTTTTTGGTTGCTTTAATTTTAATTTTTTTATTTATAAATGTTTGTGTTTCTTTAACATTTGCTCCCCATATGTGTACTAGTTGTTTATTATATTGATTTGTATAAACTGGTGCATCAACGATCGCAATCTTCCCTTTAACTCCTCTTAATCCATATGGAGTAGGCTTTCCATCTTCATTTGGTTTAGTGATAGTAAAGGGTGGACTTAACGCCCAAGAAGAACTATTGAGGTTTATTGATTTTGCTGTTTCTCTTTCTCTTTCATTTGTATCTTTTTTTGGTGAACTTGAATTATTTTGTTGTTTCTCAAGTATTTGATAAGTAATAAGATTTGTAGTGAAAAGTAAAAATAAACCGATGATTGTACAAGTTAATATTGTTGGCAAAAGCTGCTTTCTTTTCTTTTTGCTTATTAAAGCTTTTCGTACTAGTATTTTTTGATGTTCTGTAAAGTGCGTTCCTTTTAATATTGATTGATCCATTGATTCGCGAAGACTTCGTAACTTTTTATCCAACTAAATCACTACTTTCTAATAATTTCTTGAGTAAGTGCCTTCCTCTTTTTAATCTCGTTTTCACTGTATTTTGATTAATCGACAGTAAAGAAGTTATTTCAGAAACTGTTAATTCTTCATAGTAATAAAGGATAATAATTTCTCGATATTTCAAAGGTAACGATAGAACGATTTGAGATAATATAGCCTTTTCATCATTGACCACGAGTTCCATTTCAGGTGTGTGATCTTTGCTTTTCATGGATTTTATTAATGCATTATTAAACAAAATTTTCTTAACGAATGAACTTTTCAAAACGTCTTTACAGCGATTGATTGTTATTCGGTAGATCCATGATTTGAAATATTCTATTTCTTTCTTTTCAAATTCTCTATAACAGATTACAAATACATCCTGTACAACATCTTGCGCCATACCCCAATCTTTAAGATAATTAAATGCTAATCTTGTTAGCTTTTCTCCATATTGATCCATTATGATTTCTAACCATTCTTCTCGATTTTCCTCCATAAACTCTTGAAAATGTTCCACTGACATCATTCACCACCTTGCGTTTGATGTTATAACGATTCTGCACTTCCTTTGGTTTCAAATTGATTGAATAATCATTAATTTAATATAAAAAAAGCAGAGAATATTCCCTGCTTTTCCTTCAAAATACTTTTATTAGTAGTAACGAGTGTCGTACAACATCGTTTTTATACTAAATTGTAATGAACATCAAAGTTCATTACTGATGATAAAGATCACTTGGTTTTTTCCTTATTTGCATAAAGCTTTCAGGAGTATCTAATGGCTTGAATCCATATTGTGCGTACAGTTGATGTGCATCACTGGTTGCTAACATTAGTCTTCGTACTTTTTGCAACTCTGGATGATTTGTAATTATTTTCATCAACGATTTAGATAAGCCTAAACCTCTATGATCTGGAAGAATAAATACATCACAAAGATAGGCAAATGATGCTAAATCCGAAATTATTCTAGCAAATCCTACTTGTACTTGCGAGTTCTCTACTTCCTTATATACACCAAAACAGAGTGCGGAATGTTGAATTGATTTTTCTACAATTTCTTCAGGAATTCCTTGTGCCCAATATGAGTCTTTACTTAGGAAACTATGAATCACTTTAACATCTAATAAGTCTTTTTGCGTTGAAATAAAATAATTGTTACCAATTTTCCATTCTGCCATGTTATATCCCCTTTGTTAATGATTATTCTTATTGAAATGGTGTAACCAAATAAGTCATTTATACATTTTCTTAATTCGAGCTTTTAAACTAAGAACTCTGAAATAATCATTTCCGTGTCAAATGGTGAAATGGTACCGTCAAAAGCAAATACTACGTCCGCTTCTTCGCGACTTTCTACTAGTTCTCCTCTAGCTATTGCATGAAGAAGAAATAAATCGTAGAGTGTAGGTTTTACTATGGAAGTCATTGCTTTACCCATTGCTATAATTCCTGTTTGATTACCTTCTAAATTATTATAGAAAAAAGGATGATTCTTTAATGCTAGATCGCACCAAATCATTTTTCTTTCGTGTAAATCGATTATGACAGGGATAGAAATGGTTGTATTTGAACTTAAATCTATTTTATCCGAAACTGTATTCGGTTCAAATATTTCTCCAGAATTAGGTTCACTTCTCATCATCCACCCAGCAAAACACTCGGATATTGATACGAAAGGTTGCTCAGTAAACGAATATAGTTGAGCTACTATGTAACGTCCACCATATTTCAAGATAGAAGGTATGTGTAAATCGATAAATTCACAAGCTCCTTTAGGTGCACTTGTAATATCTCCACTATGTGTTGCTTTATAATCAGCTGAACGCAAATTTGTATAAGAAATGTGCTCTAAGTAGTCCCAGTCCTTATCATACATGACAGCAGATAAATCAATATCAATTCTACCAGTATGTTCACCGTCTTTCGTACCTTCCTTCCACCATGTAAAGAAGCGAATTGTATCCCCTTCTGGTAGCTCGATCTTGCTGCCTCGCACTAAAGTACGGAGGCTCTTACTTGCAGAACGTTGGGAGAAAGGTATCAATTGTTCTTTCATATTTTCTTCTATCGCTACTTTTCCCAATTGTGGTAGCTTTGAAAACCTTTCTTTTAAAGCATTTTCACATATGGCTACGATGGAATAACATAAATTAAAATGGATAGTATCTAGATTGTTCTCAATTAATATGGCTTTACCTACTTGTCCTTTCGGAAAAAATACTCGGGAAACTTTCTTTCTATGACGATTCATAAAATGTACCATTACTTGCATCAATACCGGCGTGGCGATTTGCTCAGCCTTTAGTGAAAACGCATGAAGGATGTCGTTAGTCATGTCACTTTGTTTATTCAAAGAGGACAAACGTAGAATTTGATCTAATCTACGAGCAAATTCTCCTGGACGCTTAGATAATAATGCTACACATTTGGTAATATCTTTGTTGTTAATAGCCGCTTGCAATTTACTCTCAAACGTAGAAAACTCAAGCTTGTTACGAAGAATATTAAATGCTTTGTAGGTATTTGGATACTTGTTTTTATACTCTCCAGGATGAAGAATTTCCCCTAGTCGAATCCACTTTGTTTTATTACGTAACATATCTTCAGTTATATAAGGTAGTGATTCAAGTAAACCTAGCAGCAATCTTCTTTCACTTCTTTTAAATTTTTTAAACTTAGTTGTACTAGCTAAACTAACATCTCCTTCTGATAATGCAACTGCTAGACGTAAAACATCAGTAGCTGTTTTAAACATAGGTGTTAAATCACGAAGAGACGCTTTTTCATATTTATGTAGTGTTGCAACAACAAATGAAAGGTTTTCTTTCATTGGAATTGCTTGTGGGATTATTGTAGTAAATAGTTTATCTTTTTCATATGTTTTAATCGCCCATTCGATATCTTCTTTATCTAATTGTGATATAGAAGAGTTCGCTGCAATCAGCTGAGAAATAATTCTCTGAAGCTCTACTTCATTTCCTAAATGGATTACCTTTAATTCTGGAAAATGATTTAAAGAAGGTCGTGCTATTTCTTCATAATCTGGAAGACTTCTATCAGTACTCACGATACCTGCTACATCTCTAATAAAAGAATCGTAATAATGAATAATTGCATTGATATATAAATCAGCTTCATTTAGTTCCATTACTTGCTTAGGGAAATTTGGATACGTAGGTTTATATTCAACATGGTCACCAACCATTACTCGAAGTTCACTTTCTAACAGATTATAAAATAGCGTAAAGTCCTCAATCGAAAGAGTTCTTACTGCTTCAAGTACTCCTTTAGAAAATGTAAAGCCTAATCTTTCTATATTTTTCATCGCAGTAGCCAAGTACGTGTTTGATAAAAAAGAGTTACCATTCTCTATTGAAACGTGGAGTTTTCTTCTTAAAAGAATCGTGTTTTTCATGTTTCCGATAATCCCCTTTCGGATTCGATGTAGCGTATAAATAGTCAAAAAAATAGAACCTATTTCCATGACTGAAATCACGGAAGTTGGTTCTTTGTCTGTTGAAATATCAAATACTAATGGGTGTTGTAAGGGAATCAACGCTTCTATGCTTAAGTTATTCATCTTTTGAAATAGAAGGAAGAAACGTTTTAGCCTCACAACATAAAATAGTATATCACTCTATTTTTGTATGTACAAGCGTAGAACCAGAAAATAAGATAT
>NZ_JBALMO010000023.1:18506-34071 GCF_036963345.1 Bacillus sp. JJ722 | reverse complement strand
AATTGTTAACATCATAATAATTACACCAATAATTGTTACAATAGATGTAATAACCTGCGTTAAACTTTGCTGTAAGGTTGTACTAATATTATCCATATCATTTACAACCCTACTCAATGTTTCACCATGAGTTGTACCGTCAAAGTATTTAAGCGGCAGACGTGAAATCTTATCATCTGCTTCTTGGCGTAATTTATAAACCGTTTTCTGAGCTACACCGGCCATCACATATTGCTGAATAAAGCCAAACAGAGAACTTAATAAATACAATCCACCTAGCAATAACAAAATATTAGTAAGATAACCAAAATCGATTCCAGCTCCAGGAATTCCAGCAAATTTCTGTGAAACACCTTCAAAAATTTTAGTTGTAGCCATACCCAAAATTTTAGGACCTAAAATGGTGAATAATGTGCTTAGAATAGCTGTTAAAAACACCGTTAACAAGCGATATTTATGTGGTTTTAAATAACGTAACAGTCGCTTTAATGTCCCTTTGAAATCTTTCGCTTTAGCTACAGGAGCTCCCATTCCTCCTCGAGGGCCGAAACCTCCATGACTTTTATTTTCTTTTTCTTTACTCATGCGATCTCCTCCTCTGACAGCTGAGAGGATACAATTTCACGATATACGTCACAACTATCCATTAATTCCTGGTGTGTTCCGATTCCAGCAACATTTCCTTCATCTAAAACAATAATTCGATCCGCATCCATAACTGTTGTTACACGCTGCGCGACAAGTAAAACAGTGGACTTTGTTATTTCTGTTTGTAATGCGGCTCTCAACTTTGCATCTGTCTTAAAATCAAGAGCAGAGAAACTATCATCGAAAATATAAATTTCAGGCTTTCGAACGAGTGCACGTGCAATAGAGAGTCGTTGTTTTTGTCCCCCCGATACATTCGTTCCTCCTTGTGCAATTTCAGATTGATACCCATCCTTCATATCTTCAATAAATTCTTTAGCTTGTGCAATACTTGCAGCGTGTTCAATTTCTTCTTGCGTAGCGTCTTCTTTTCCAAATGCAATATTCTCAGCAACTGAACCGGTAAATAACACAGCTTTCTGAGGAACCATCCCGATTTTTTCTCGTAAAGTAGCAAGTGGCATATTACGTACATCAATACCGTCTACTTTTATACTTCCAGAATCGACTTCATAGAAACGAGGAATCAGTTTAATCAGTGTTGATTTCCCAGAACCTGTCCCACCAATAATAGCCGTAACTTCCCCAGGTCCCGAAGAAAAGGAAAGATTACATAGTGCAGGATGTTCCGCACCTGGATAACTAAATGTAACATTGTTAAATTCTACAAAACCTTTTCGATCTGATAATTCTTGCTTTTTAGACTCTTCAATCACCGGTTTCATTTTCAATATTTCATAAATACGTGTAGCCGACGCTGATGCCCTTGGAATCAAGACAAACATCATTGATAACATAACCATTGAGAACAAGATTTGCATCGCATATTGTAGAAATGCCATTAAATCTCCTACTTGCATATTGCCGCTATCGATTCGAATCGCACCAAACCAAATGATCGCAATAGATGTGAAATTCATGATAAGCATCATAGCTGGCATTAACGTTGCGATAATTTTATTTACTTTTATAGCAGTATCAGTTAAATCTAAATTTGCACGGTTAAATCGTTCCTTCTCATAATTAATTCGGTTAAATGAGCGGATAACACGTACCCCTGTTAAGTTTTCTCGTAATACACGATTCATAGCATCCAACTTGACTTGGACAAGCTTAAAGAGCGGGACCCCTTTCCAAATAACTAATCCAATCACTACGAATAGAATAGGTACAGCAACCCAAAGGACTCTTGATAATTCAGCATCTTTTGAATATGCCATGATGATTCCACCAATAGCCATTAACGGTGCTGTAACCATCATACGAAGAATCATATTAACTACCGTCTGTACTTGAGTAATATCGTTCGTTGTTCTCGTAACAAGCGATGCCGTTCCAACTTGATCAAATTCTTGTAATGAGAATTCTTGAACGTGAGAAAAAACTTTATAACGTAAGTCTTTCCCATACGACATGGATACTTTCGCAGATAAATAGCTAGCTGCAACAGAACAAATTGTACCTACTGCCGCAACCAATAACATAAAGCCACCGACTTTCCAAATATACGGAATGTCATTCTTTATTACACCAACATCAATAATATCAGCCATTAAAGTCGGCAAATACAAATCTGTCAGTGCCTGTATAAAAAGCAATCCCAATATAAAAGCAATTGGCATTCGATAAGGCTTAAGATAAATCAATAGCTTTCGCATAAAACATCAGCTCCCTGAATTATTCTTCCCATTGAAGAAGGTATAAACATTCGATAGTAACCTTACTAATTCTTTACTATCTTCTAGACCAAGATGATCGGTAAGATCACTAAACAATTGAATAAAGTGATCTCGTGCTTCCTGAGCAACAACATCACCCTGACTCGTTAGTTTTACTAAAACGACTCTACGATCGCGTTCATCCATTCTACGTTTGATGAGTCCATCTTTTTCAAGCTTATTTAACAACTGTGTAATAGAAGGCGTACTCACCTTAAGGTGCTTGCTTATTTCTGATACTTTTATTTCATTTAATGATGATTCTGCTTCATTGCTTATACAAAGCAATACTCTTATTTCACTTGGATTATTTCCAGTAATAGATTTGCGCTGCCAATCCAGCTTCTTAAATTGTAAAAAAGCTTGAATAAGTTCATTCGTTATTTCTTTTGAAGTACTCACTTCAATCCCATCCTCATTTTAATTAACCTAGTTAATTATTAGGTAACCTATTAATTAGTAATGCTAATTATATTCCTCTCATTGTATACTTACCACAAGTAAAAATATCCAATTACTTTATGAAATAATATTATATCTATATATTTAAATAAACTTTTTTCATCACAAAAAAGCTAACACTAATTATAGTGTTAGCTTTATCATATTTCTTATAAATTATTTTAATGTAGAAAATGCTTTTTCTGTTGCTGCTATCGTTTTAGCTATATCTTCATCACTATGAGCAGTTGAGAGGAATAATCCTTCAAACTGAGAAGGAGGTAAGAAAATACCTTCGTTAGCCATCTCACGGTAAAAAGCAGCAAAATAATCTAAATTCGAACCTTTCGCTGTCTCATAGTTGATTACTTTTTCATTTGTGAAGAAGAAGCCAATCATTGACCCAGCACGGTTAAATGAGCAAGGAACATCATATTTAGCCGCTGCTTTAGAAATGCCTTCTTCCAGAATGTCACCTTTACGTTTGAATTCTACATAGTCTTCTGGCGTTAAGTTCTTCAATGTGATCAAACCAGCTGTCATCGCCAGCGGATTTCCTGAAAGTGTTCCCGCTTGGTAAATAGTACCACTTGGAGCAATATGCTTCATGATTTCCTCTTTACCACCGAAAGCACCTACTGGTAGTCCACCACCGACTACTTTACCAAATGTAGTTATATCTGGATCAATGCCATAATAGCTACTTGCACATCTATAATCTACACGGAATCCTGTCATAACTTCATCAAAGATTAATAATGCACCGTATTGTTTTGTTACATCACGTAAACCTTGTAGAAATCCAGGAAGTGTTGGTACAACTCCCATATTCCCTGCTACAGGCTCTACAATAACACCCGCAATATCTTCGCCAAATTGTTCAAATGCATAGCGAATACTTTCAAGATCGTTATAAGGAACTGTAATGGTATTCTTAGCAGTACCTTCTGGAACACCAGGACTATCTGGTAAACCTAATGTTGCAACACCTGAACCTGCCTTAATTAATAAGGAATCTCCATGTCCATGATAGCAACCTTCGAATTTAATAATTTTATTACGCCCCGTATAACCACGAGCTAAACGAAGAGCACTCATTGTAGCTTCCGTTCCAGATGAGACCATTCGAATCATTTCAACGGATGGTACACGCTTTATAATTTCCTTTGCTAGTTCATTTTCAACCACAGTAGGGGCACCGAAGCTTGTCCCTGTTTCAGCAACTTTCTTTACCCCTTCAACAACTTCAGGATGACTATGACCAAGAATTAATGGCCCCCAAGAAAGTACATAGTCTATATATTCATTTCCATCAATATCATAGATTTTAGATCCTTGACCACGTTCCATGAAGATTGGATCCATATTAACCGATTTAAAAGCTCGAACAGGACTGTTTACTCCGCCTGGCATTAAACGAACCGCTTCTTTATAAGCAGCTTGTGACTTATCATAATTGCGCATATACATAGTCTCCTTTTAAGTAAAAGCTTTATAATATCTATTATTTACATCCGCCGCTTTTAGCGTTTTATTTCTCATCCAACCAACGAGCAACATCTTTCGCAAAATACGTAATAATTAAGTCAGAACCTGCTCGTTTTAATCCCAATAACGTTTCTAATACAACGCTCTTTTCATCAAGCCATCCGTTAATGGCAGCTGCTTTAATCATGCTGTATTCACCGCTCACATTATAAGACACGATTGGTAGATTCACATCGTTTTTCACATCTCTAATAATATCCATATAAGCTAGCGCCGGCTTAACAATTAAGAAGTCTGCTCCTTCAAGTAAGTCAGATTCTGCTTCACGCAATGCTTCCATACGATTTGCTGGATCCATTTGATACGTTTTACGATCTCCAAACTGTGGGGCACCATTAGCGGCATCACGGAATGGACCGTAGTATGATGATGCATATTTAACCGCGTAAGACATAACAGGGATATGTGTATATCCAGCTTCATCAAGTCCTGCACGAATAGCCGCAACAAATCCGTCCATCATGTTAGACGGCGCAATAATGTCCGCTCCAGCTTCCACTTGACTAATCGCTGTTCTCACTAAATATTCTAATGACTCATCGTTTAGAATTTGGTTTCCTTCAACAATTCCACAGTGACCATGATCTGTGTATTCACAAAGGCACGTATCCGCAACGATAAGCAAATCTGGGTATTTCTCTTTAATCATTCGAGTCGCTTGTTGAATAAGCCCATTATGGTCAAATGCTCCTGATCCACAAGCATCTTTATCATGTTGATAAGGTACTCCAAAGAGAATGAGTGCTCTTAATCCGAGATTTACAGACTCTTCAACTTCTCCTAGTAGGTTATCTAAAGATAATTGATAAATTCCTGGCATCGAAGTAATTTCATTTCGAACATTTTCACCAGCAGCAATGAAAATAGGGTAAATTAAATCTTCTTTATGTAAATATGTTTCTCTTACTAACGCACGCATACCTTCACTTTGACGTAATCTTCTATGGCGTGTAAATTGAATTTCAGTCATCATAATTCCCCTCCCTTTGTTTATGTAAAATACTTTTTATAATAACATCTTCAATAAGGTCCTACTTTAATCATATGAGAAATACACCAATATACTGTCCATCAAACCCTCCACAGTGTATTTTTCAGCGATTATATCTACATGTAAACCATATTGTTCAGCCGTTTTCTTAGCAATCGGACCAATGCAAGCAATCTTACTTTGCTCGATTCTCTTCATCAAATTATATCGGTTCACAACACCCATAAAATGTTGAACTGTCGAAGAGCTCGTAAAACTAATAATATCACACTTCTGTGTCAGTAAAGCATCTCGCAACTTGCTTTCACTTTCTTTCGGCATGACCGTTTCATACAAAATAATTTCATCACAAACGAAACCTTTTTCTCGAAGTTCATCAGCAATAACGGTTCTTGCTAAGTTTCCTTTTACTACCAATACTTTTGCATCCTGCTTCAAAGTAGGAATAAATTCAGTCACAAAACACTCTGCAACGAACTTTGTTGGTGAAAATTGAGGACCATAACCGAATTTCTGTAAAGCAACAGTGGTCTTTTCACCAATAACAGCTATTTTTTGTTTCAATGGGTGCGTAAACTGTTGAAAGAAATAATCAACCCCGTTTTTGCTAGTAAACACCAGCCAATCATATTGTTCAATTGAAGCGAGTTTACTCTTAATCTCTTCTGTCACTATACAAGCTTGGAAATCAATTAAAGGAATCGTAATAGCTTTGCCTCCACAATTTATAACATGCTCAGCAAATTGTTTACTATCACGTTCCTCTCTTGTAATCAATACCGTTTTCCCTTGAAGTAACAAGTCCGTTTCCATGAATTTTACATCTCCACAATAGCGTCATCGATTAACTTTTGTGCACCTCTTGCTTTTAACGCTTTAGCCGCTTTGTTTCCAACAGCTTCAGCATCCATACCAGTTACTTGTTCTTGTAATATTATCTTCCCATCTGGTGAAGCAACCAATGCTGTTAATGATACTTCTTCTTTCTCATTGATTGTTGCGTAGCCGGCGATTGGAACTTGACATCCACCTTCCATCGCATGTAGAAATGCTCTTTCAGCATTTACCGTTTTCGTCGTAGATTGGCAAGCGAATTGAGCTAATCCTTTTAGCAGCTCCTTATCATCACTTCGGCATTCGATTGATAATGCACCTTGTCCGACCGCTGGTAAACAAAGCTCTGGCTCTAAGTACTGTGTTACCACATCAGAACTCCAACCCAATCTGGATAAGCCTGCTGCCGCAAGAATAATAGCGTCATAATCTTCATCCTTAAGCTTTTGCAGTCGCGTATCAATATTTCCACGTATCCATTTAATTTCTGAGTCTGGTCGCTTTGCTAGAATTTGGGCACTTCTTCTCAAACTACTAGTTCCGACAATTGCACCCGGCTTTAATTCTTCTAAAGTAAGACCTTCCTTTGAAATTAAAACATCACGATGATCTTCCCTAACTGGAATACACCCAATTGTTAAGCCCTCCGGAAGTATAGCAGGCATATCCTTCATACTATGAACAGCTATATCAATTTCGTTTGAAAGTAATGCCTGTTCAATTTCCTTAACAAATAAGCCTTTCCCACCTACTTTTGAAAGAGTTACATCAAGAATGCGATCGCCTTTCGTAACAATCTCTTTCACTTCAAATTCAAAAGGTAAATTCAAAGCCTTCAATTGATCAATTACCCAGTTTGTTTGTGTAAGTGCCAATTTACTTCTTCTAGATCCGACAATAATTTTTCGCATAACAGCCTCCTACTTATTCCAATAGTGAAAATCCGATAAGCTACCAAATAAAAAGAAATTAATAAGTACAACCAAAAAGGATGCTATATTCCAATAAGCTAGTTTCCTACCATAGATTTGTTTTCTTACTTTCGCATAAATAAATATACTATAGCACAGTAACATAACAATCGAACCAATTACTTTCGCATCAAGCCAACTAAGCTCCGGCAATATAATATATGCCCACTGTATTCCAAGTACTAATCCAAAAAACAAAATAGGTACGCCAATTACATTTAATAAGTAAGACCATTTCTCTAATCTAGAAAGATCACCTAATCGTATTAATCTTTTTCCCCATTTCTTTCGCTTTAATAAATCATATTGAATTAAATATAGAATGGATAACACAAAAGATAAAGTAAATGCTCCATAAGCAAGAATAGCCATTGTTATGTGAATAAGAAGCAACTCCGATATCAGTTGTTGTGCGAGTACTTGCGACTCTAATTGGATTGGTGCAAAAGTGTGTACAGCCATCACTATAAAACCAAGCACATTCGTAAAGAAAACGATAAAATCCGTTTTAAGCAACTTATTAATACAGAGCGATAACGTTATGAGTACCCATACATAAAAATACAAGCCCTCAAAAATAGTTAGTACAGGAAACCTACCTGTTTGTTCCATATAGAGAAATAAAAAGATTGTTTGTAAAAACCAAACAACCGCAAGCAACCAGAAAGCAACCTTATTTGCTTTCTGGTTATTATGAAGAAAATCAATAAAATATAAAAGTACACTTAAGGCATACAAGACTACTGTTACTTCATGAAGCCTTGTCATTGAAATATCAAGCATGTAAATATCCCCACTTATGCTTCAACTACTATAGCTTTTAGCTCTTTTATTTTAGAAGAACGAACCTTTTTTTGTTTATCCGTTTGCGGTTCCACTAAGTGTTCAATATTAAATGTTTGCATAAATCCTTGCAATGCTTCTTCTCGATTATTTTGCCCAGCTAATTCTTTCGCATAAAGTATCGGATCTTTTAACATTTGATTGATAATACTCTTTGTATGCTTACTAATAATTTTTCTCTCTCGATCCGAAAGTTGTGGTAACTTTCTTTCTAAGCTTTCCATCGTTTCAGCTTGAATAGCCAATGCCTTCTCGCGTAATGCAGAGATAACTGGTACTACACCAAGCATATTTAACCAATTGTTAAACACTACGACCTCATCTTCTATCATCATTAATATAGCTTCAGCAGCTACCTTTCGCTCTTGTAGGTTCGCTTCCACAATACCTTCTAAATCATCTATATCATATAAGAATACGCTTTCTATCTGTGATAATGCAGGGTCCAAATCTCTAGGAACTGCAATATCAACCATGAAAATTGGACGGCCCTTACGCATTTGCTCTACATAAGACATTAAATCTTTTGTAATCACATAGTCTTTTGCACCGGTAGAAGATATAACAATGTCAGCTTCTACCAATGCACATTGAAGCTCACGAAGTTCTTTCGCTTTACCATCAAATTTCTTAGCTAATACAACTGCTTTTTCATGTGTACGATTAATAACAGATACTTTCATAGCTCCCGCACTATATAAATTTTGAATAGCAAGTTCGCCCATTTTACCCGCACCAATAACAAGAACATTCTTATTATGCAAGTTTCCGAAAATCTTCTTAGCTAATTCCACTGCTGCATAACTTACCGAAACAGCATTTGTATTAATTTCCGTTTCAGAATGTGCTTTTTTAGCTAATGTTACTGCTTGTTTAAACAAATGATTAAATACCGTACCAATTGTTTCATCTTGTTGAGCTACCGTAAAACTAGAGCGCACTTGACCGAGTATTTGTGTTTCGCCAAGAATCATCGAATTTAAGCCACATGTAACTTGAAATAAATGCTCAACTGCTCGATCCGCAGAGTAAATAAATAAATATGGAGAAAAATCTTCTGCTGGTAAATCAAACCATTGCGATAAAAATTCTTTAATATAATAGCGACCTGTATGAATTTGATCTACAACAGCATATATTTCTGTACGATTACAAGTTGAAATAACAATATTTTCTAATATGCTTTTCTTCTTTTGTAACGCAATCATGGCATCTGCAAGTTCGGCTTCATTAAATGATAAACGCTCTCGAATCTCAACAGGGGCAGTCTTATAATTTAATCCAACTGCTAGTATATGCATCCTTTAGTTCGCACCCCCACGAAAAAAATTACATAGTCATTTAAACTATATTATAACACGCCAATTATTCAAACTCTTTTAAAAATTTGAACATATATTGACATGCTGTGCTACTATAAAATATATATAGATTGTATTCTAACTTATTACATAATAATTATTACTATTTAATAACGTAACAAATTAAACACTCATCTTCAAGTACTTTGTTTAGAAAGAAGGTTTGGAAATGATATGAATTCACGGAATCTATTTGCAGCAACTACTTTAATTCTTTTTGGAATATATTTTTTTCTGAATCAATCCAAGATTGAAGTATTCCCAACCTTCTATACTTGGCCTACATTATTGTGTATAGTAGGAATCGCATTTTTAGTACAAGCTTATAAAGCGAACAATAACGAAGCCATCCTCCCCGGTATTATCCTATTCGGTTTCGGGTTACATTTTCATCTTATTCAATACTTTAGCATTTGGTCTAATGAAATCGGGGTATTTCTTCTAATCATCTCTTTAGGCTTTTTACTTCAATCAAGAAGAGCTAAAACAAGTTCAATGCCAGGTATCATATTAATGGTAATCGCAATATTACTCCTCTTTAATGAGAAGGCTACGGACTTATTAGGAACACTCGGTACAGGAATGGGATCAATCCTTTCGTTTTGGCCCCTTTTATTAGTTGGCATTGGTATCGCATTATTAATAATGAAAAAATAACAGTATAAGCAGAGACACCCTATCTTTGATAAAGTGTTCTTTGCTTATAGTCACTAAAACCTTTACAGAAGGATACATTTTTCCCAATTTGTATAACCTCTACTTATTCATAGGTTTCCACACTGCTATCCACATATTCCATTACATTTTCATTTGTAACACAAAAAGACAGGCAATTAATGCCTGTCTATTTCATACGTGCCGAAAGAGCCTTCCATGCTTCTTCTTTACCTTGACCAGTTTCAGAAGAGAATAGAATGATCTCGTCACCTTTTTCTAAATCTAACGTTTCTTTTGTTACTTTCAAATGCTTTTGCCATTTTCCTTTAGGGATTTTATCCGCTTTTGTGGCGATAATAATCGTCGGGATATCATAATGCTTAAAGAAATCATACATCATGACGTCATCTTTTGTTGGTGGATGGCGTAAGTCAACAATTAATAATGCTGCTTTCAACTGATCTCTTGAAGTTAAATATGTTTCAATCATTTTACCCCAAGCAGCTCGTTCTGACTTAGATACTTTCGCATATCCATAACCAGGTACATCTACAAAGTAAAACTCCTCATTAATGATAAAGAAGTTTAGTGTTTGTGTTTTCCCTGGCTTAGAAGACGTTCTAGCCAAACTTTTGCGATTAAGCATCTTATTAATGAAAGACGACTTACCTACATTCGAACGTCCCGCTAATGCAAACTCTGGTAAATCCCCCTCAGGATATTGCTCTTTTCTCACAGCGCTTATTACGATATCTGCGCTTGTAATCTTCATTTATTTACCCCCTACTAATGCTAGCTCTAATACTTCATCGATGCTTGACACAGGATGAAAGCTTAATTCTTCGCGAATGCTTTCTGGAATATCCTCTATGTCTTTCTCATTATCTTTAGGAAGGATAATCGTAGTTAATCCCGCTCTATGTGCACTTAATGTTTTCTCTTTAAGTCCACCAATCGGCAATACACGACCTCTTAACGTAATCTCACCGGTCATACCCACTTCCTTACGAATTGGCTTTCCTGTTAAAGCTGAAACAATAGCTGTTGCCATAGTAATCCCAGCTGAAGGACCATCTTTCGGTACTGCCCCTTCAGGAACGTGAATATGAATATCACACTTCTCGTAGAAGTCCTCATCAATTCCTAGCTCGACAGCTTTGGATCGAACACATGTTAAAGCCGCTTGAGCAGATTCCTTCATAACGTCACCAAGCTTACCAGTTAAAGATATTTTACCTTTTCCTGATGATAAAGACACTTCGATCTGCAACGTATCTCCACCTACTGTTGTATAAGCAAGACCAGTCGCAACTCCTACTGTATCATTTTTTTCAGCTTGTCCATAGTGAAATTGTTTTTTACCTAAAAATTCCTCGATATTTTTATCGGTAATAGTCACTCGTTTCTTATCGCCTGATACAATGATTTTTGCTGTTTTACGACAAATGCTTGCTAACTGACGTTCCAAGCTACGCACACCAGCTTCACGCGTATAATAACGAACAATACTTAAGATAGCTTCTTCTTTTATTTGTAACTGTGTTTTCTTCAAGCCATGATCTTGAATTTGCTTTGGTAGCAAATGCTCTTTCGCAATATGCATTTTTTCAAGTTCTGTATAGCCTGCAATTGTAATGATTTCCATACGATCACGCAATGGTCCTGGAATCGTTGCTAAATTATTAGCTGTAGCAATGAACATTACATTCGATAAATCATATGTCTCTTCGATATAATGATCACTGAAGTTGTGATTTTGTTCAGGATCCAACACTTCAAGCATAGCAGATGAAGGGTCTCCTCTGAAATCATTAGACATTTTATCAATTTCATCTAGAAGGAACACTGGATTGATTGTACCAGCTTTCTTCATACCTTGGATAATACGTCCCGGCATAGCACCTACATATGTTCTACGATGACCACGAATTTCAGATTCATCACGAACACCACCTAGTGATACACGTACAAACTTACGATTTAAAGACGTAGCAATAGATTTTGCTAAACTAGTTTTACCTACTCCTGGAGGTCCTGCTAAACATAGAATTGGCCCTTTAAGTGACTTCGTCAACTGCTGAACAGCCAAATATTCAAGGACACGTTCTTTTACCTTTTCAAGACCGTAATGCTCTTCATTAAGAATACGCTCTGCTTTACGAAGATTGTGATCGTCTTTTGTTGCATTCGACCAAGGAAGTGCAATTAACCAATCAATATACGTTCGAATGACAGAGCTTTCTGCTGAGCTTGAAGGGATTTTCTCATAGCGATCTAGTTCCTTCAAAGCCATCTTTTCTACGTTTTCCGGCATACCAGCCTCTTTAATTTTTTCCGTAAGAAGACTAACCTCACCTGTTTTTCCCTCTTTGTCACCCAATTCTTTCTGAATCGCTTTCATTTGCTCACGCAAATAATATTCTTTTTGGGTTCTTTCCATAGAACGCTTCACGCGTTCGCCAATCTTCTTCTCTAATTGAAGAATTTCTTTCTCATTATTAATAAAATCAATAACCATAGATAAGCGATTTTTCACATCAATTGCTTCTAATATTTCTTGTTTTCCCTTCACTTGCAATGGTAAATGCGAAGTTATAATATCCGCCAAACGACCTGGTTCTTCTATATCAGCTGTTGCTGTGTATGTTTCAGATGCATTCTTTTTTGACATTTTTATGTATTGTTTAAAAGAAGATAACAGCGTTCTCATTAATGCTTGATGCTCAGCATCTTTTTCAGCTGGGTCTGGAAAAGTACGCAAAGAAACTGCTGCATATGTATCATTATCAATATAAGAAACAATTTCAGCTCGCTTTAATCCTTCGACTAAGACACGAATTGTTCCGTTCGGAAGCTTCAACATTTGTTTTACTTTTGTTAAGGTACCGATATTATAGATTTCATCCTCATCTGGATCTTGTATCGAAGTATCCAATTGTGTTGTCAAGAAGATTAGATGATCTTCTACCATCGCTTTCTCTAAAGCTTGAATGGATTTATCTCGTCCTACATCTAAATGTAAAACCATTGTTGGATATACAATTAGTCCTCTTAATGGAAGGAGGGGAACGATGATTTCATTATTGTTAGTCATACCTAACACCTCCAAATAAAGTGCACTACTTCACGCATTTCTATATATGTTTACAGTCTTTTAACAATTCTAACTTAAATACTGACACGTGTCTAACCTCAATAACGTATAAATATAAAAATTTTACTTCCACAAATACGAGACACTACATTTTGTTTTACCCCAAAAACAATAAGATAATTACACAGAAAAGCTGATTCTAGAAAAAGAATCAGCCACATTTTGATAAAGTGAAACTTTAATCAGTGGGGTGTTCGTTCTTCCCCCACCGATTATTAGTTGAACCAATCGGGNNTTTACTTTCATTTTGAAGCAGGAGTCTTAGCGCCAGTTATAACAGGATAAATAGTGAAAGTAAACTGAATGTACAACTACTTTTATAGCATATTTTCCTTAGGTAAAATATTTAAGTCATTAAGATGTTCAGTTGTTTTGATATCTTTTTTCAACGCGCATTCTATTACTTCTTTAAAATGAGTAACTGGAATAATGTCTATATCACGAAAGTCTTTCAACATATTTTGCATATTTTCTTTCGGAATAATGACCGTTTTCACGCCTGCTTGCACGGCTGCCTTCACTTTAGGATAGATACCACCAATCGGTTTAACACCACCGTGAATGCTGATTTCTCCCGTCATAGCCACCGTCTTATGTACAGGAATTTTGTAAATTGCAGAATATATCCCAGTAGCCATCGCTATACCTGCCGAAGGACCATCAATCGGTATTCCACCCGGAAAATTCACATGAATATCAAAGGAGTCAGCTGGTACTCCCATAGAACGCAGAACTGTAACTACATTTTCAATAGATCCACGTGCCATGCTTTTTCTACGTATCGATTTTCCGCTACCACCAATACTCTCTTCCTCTACGATTCCGGTAATTGTTATCGTTCCTTTTTCCTTTGTCGGAATAACCGTGACTTCAATTTCTAATAGTGCTCCACTATTCGGACCATATACAGCTAAACCATTTACAAGTCCAATTTTTGATTGTGGACCGATTTTTTTATCCATACGTGGACTCAATTGACTACTTTGTACAATCCACTCAATTTCTTCGTCTTTAAGTGTATCTCGATTCTCTGTTATAGCTAATCCCGCTGCAATTTGAACCATATTTACTGCCTCTCTACCATTCCGAGCGTATTTAGCTAAGAAGTCGAGCCCTTCTTTACTAGCTTTTAACCCCACTTTATTAGCTGCATTACTTGCGACAGCAATGACTTCTTCAGGCTCAAGCTCTCGAAAAAACACTTCCATACATCGCGAACGAATAGCTGGTGGAATTTCATTAGGTGTCCTCGTTGTGGCACCAATTAAACGAAAATCGGCCGGTAATCCATTTTGGAAGATATCATGAATATGAGCTGGTATTTGCTGATTCTCCTCAGAATAATAGGCACTCTCAAAGAAAACTTTGCGATCTTCTAGAACTTTCAACAGCTTATTCATTTGAATAGGGTGTAACTCGCCAATTTCATCAATGAAAAGGACTCCACCATGGGCATTGGAAACCGCTCCTTGCTTCGGCTGGGGAATACCCGCCTGACCCATCGCTCCTGCACCTTGGTAAATTGGATCATGGACCGAACCTATTAAAGGATCCGCAATTCCTCTTTCATCAAATCGTGCGGTCGTAGCATCTAACTCTACGAAGACAGATGATGCACTAAATGGTGATTTTGCCACTTTCTTCGCTTCTTCTAAAACAAGTCTTGCCGCTGCTGTTTTACCAACTCCTGGAGGACCATATATAATAACATGTTGAGGATTGGGTCCACATAGCACTGCCTTTAATGATTTGATTCCATCTTCTTGACCAACAACCTCTTGAAAGCTTGCCGGTCTAACTCTCTCAGCAAGTGGCTCAGATAAACGTATTGAACGCATTTTCTTCAAATGTTCCATTTCTTTCCTTGATTCTCGATCAATGGAAACCTTATGCGCTCTCTGTCCTTTCAAAAGATTCAAGAAGTACATTCCAATTACAACTCCGAAAAAAAGCTGTACGATAATGATAATAGTTGTCCAACTCATTGCCTTCCCTCCTGAAAAGAATACCAAGTTAGTCAAGTGCAGACTAAAAGGCTATGTAACCTAAAGATTTCCTATGTTATAGAAGCATACCTAAAAAACACCTAGTTCATTTACATTTGACCAAAAGCACTCTCTATTCAAGCATGATTTTTTGCTGTTACTTTACACTGCCTAGTATCACCTTTTCTTACAAAAATTAACCGTATAAAGTGAAACTTTAATCGGTGGGGGGGGTTCGTCCATCCCCCACCGATTATTAGTTAAACCAATCGGGTTCTTACTGGCGCTTAATCTCCCACTTATACGTCTTCGCTTTTACTTTCATTTTGAAGCGAGAGTCTTAGCGCCAGTTAGAACGGGATAAAATAAGAAAACTAATTTATATAAAAATAAAAAAAGAGATTGCATTGAAAG
>NZ_JBALMO010000023.1:0-18469 GCF_036963345.1 Bacillus sp. JJ722 | reverse complement strand
CTTTCAATGCAATCTCTTTACATTTTTATTAAGCTAATTAAGCAGATGTTTTTGTTTCTTCACCGATGACAATTGTGCCATCTTTCAAAATTAACTTAGGTGCTTTATTATCTGTTACTGTTTCTTTTGTAATGATACATTTTTGAATATCATCACGTGATGGTAGATCAAACATTAAATCAAGCATGATACCTTCAATGATAGAACGCAGACCACGAGCTCCTGTTTTTCTTTCAATAGCTTTTTTAGAAATTTCAACAAGTGCTTCTTCTTCAAATTCTAGTTCTACATCATCAAGCTCAAGCATCTTCTGATATTGCTTAACAAGAGCATTTTTCGGCTTTGTTAAGATTTCAACCAGCGCTGCTTCATCCAATTGCTCTAAGTTCGCAATAACTGGAAGACGGCCTACAAACTCTGGAATTAATCCAAAGCGTAATAAATCTTCTGGAAGTAGCTTAGATAATAAATCCTTATCTGCAACATCACTATTCTTATTGTCTGAACCAAATCCGATAACCTTTTGTCCTAAACGACGCTTGATAATTGGTTCAATTCCATCAAATGCACCACCACAAATAAACAAGATATTTGTTGTGTCAATTTGGATGAATTCTTGGTGTGGATGCTTACGTCCACCTTGTGGAGGAACACTAGCAACAGTACCCTCAAGGATTTTTAACAATGCTTGTTGTACACCTTCACCAGATACATCACGCGTAATAGAAGGATTTTCAGACTTACGAGCTACTTTATCAATTTCATCAATGTAAATAATACCTTTTTCAGCTTTTTCCACATCATAATCTGCTGCTTGAATTAGCTTTAATAAGATATTCTCTACATCTTCCCCAACATAACCAGCTTCCGTTAATGAAGTTGCATCCGCAATAGCAAATGGAACATTTAATAAACGAGCTAACGTTTGCGCAAGTAGTGTTTTACCGCTACCAGTTGGTCCAATTAAAGCAATGTTACTCTTCGCTAATTCTACTTCATCAATCTTGCTATTAGAGTTAATTCGTTTGTAATGATTATATACTGCAACAGCCAAAGACTTCTTCGCTTGGCTTTGTCCAATTACATATTCATCTAAAATTTCTCTAATTTCGTGTGGCTTCGGAACATCTTTAAATTCAACTTCCTCTTCTGTTCCTAATTCCTCTTCAACGATCTCCGTGCACAACTCGATGCACTCGTCACAAATATAAACGCCTGGTCCTGCAACAAGCTTACGAACTTGTTCCTGCGTTTTCCCACAAAAAGAACACTTCAAATGTCCTTTTTCGTCATTAAATTTAAACATGTGCTTCACCCCTTTAAAGTAGTGGAATTGTCTTGTATAAACGATACTGCCTTAAGGATTATTGAAGAAATCATATGTACTATTACTTAGCTCTATATGTTTTGCATTGTATCATTTTATCCAATAAATAAAAAAATAAAATGCTTTTTCATATAGAAAATAAAAAAATAACTATTTTACATTATGTATGTATATTTCCCCGATAACGTTAAAACAAACTTAAACTTCCTAAAGTTTAGACTGATAGAAGCGGTATTAAAAATAATCTACACTTATTATAATAAAAAATCAATAAAGAAACATTCAATTTCATAATATTTCTCTCTACTAAACAAAGTATTCTAGAATCTATAAAAGCATACTAAAAATTATACAAAACAAGGCACGAACAAATCGCGCCTTGTTTAAAAGATTATATTTATTAAAATTAAGCTTGTTTGCTGTTATCAACTAGGAAGTCAACTGCTTTGCGTACCGCTAAGTCAGCTTTAACTCCATCTAAGCTTCCTAAAGCTTTCTTGATGTTTTCAACTTCCATGTTGTACATTTCAGCCATTTTTTCGATTTCAGCATTTACATCTTCTTCAGTTACTTCGATGTTTTCAGCATTAACGATTGCTTCAAGAACAAGATTTACACGAACACGCTTCTCAGCTTCTTCTTTCATTTGTCCTTTAAGAGCAGCTTCGTCTTGACCTGAGAATTGGAAGTAAAGTTCTAAGTTCATACCTTGCATTGATAAGCGTTGTTCAAATTCTTGAACCATGCGATCAACTTCAGTTTCAATCATAACCTCAGGAACATCGATTTCAGCGTTTTCAGAAGCTTGTTCTAATACTGAATCACGTACTGCGTGCTCAGCTTCATGCTTTTTGCTTTCTTCTAAGTTCTTTTGAGTTTTTTCTTTTAATGCTGCAAGAGTTTCTACTTCTTCATCAGCATCTTTAGCAAACTCATCATCTAACTCAGGAAGTTGCTTCGTTTTGATTTCGTGAAGTTTGATTTTGAATACTGCAGGCTTACCAGCAAGTTCAGCTGCATGGTACTCTTCTGGGAAAGATACTTCAACATCTTTTTCTTGACCAGCTTCAAGACCTACAACTTGTTCTTCAAATCCAGGAATGAAAGAGTTAGAACCTAATTCTAATGAATAGTTCTCAGCTTTTCCACCTTCGAAAGCTTCTCCGTCAACGAAGCCTTCAAAGTCGATTACTACTGTATCGCCGTTTTCAGCTGCGCCTTCTTCTTTAACAACTAGCTCAGCAAAACGTTGTTGCATTTTAGCTAATTCGTTGTTTACATCTTCTTCAGTTACTTCCGCGCTTACAGCTTCAACTTTTAAGCCTTTGTACTCACCTAATTTAACTTCAGGCTTAACAGTTACAGTAGCTTTGAATACTAGAGTTTCACCTTTAGCCATGTTTTCAACATCGATTTCTGGGCGATCAACAGGATCGATTCCAGCTTCAGCTACAGCACTTGCATAAGCTTCAGGAAGAATGAAATCTAATGCATCTTGATATAATGATTCTACGCCAAAACGTTGTTCGAACATTTGACGTGGCATTTTTCCTTTACGGAAACCTGGTACATTAATTTGTTTTACAACCTTTTTGAAAGCAGCGTCTAAACCTTCGTTTACTTGATCTGCTGCTACTTCAACAGTAAGAACTCCACGGTTCCCTTCTAATTTTTCCCATTTTGCAGACATATGTTTCCCTCCAGAGCATCTATTAAATTAATTGTTTTACTACAATTTTGTTTGAGATATCCTTGTTTACTCACATAAAATACTCTCAATTTTACTATTTTGTACATTGTAAATTGTGGTAACTGACTCTTCACAACCATTACATTATATCACAGCTTACCTGTGTTTCAACAGCTTAAGCATAAATATTATAAAGAAGAAATTTCTTCTATATGTTGAAGAACTGCTAACGCATCTTTCAATTTTATTATTTCACCATTATATAGTTCCATAATTTCTGTTTCATTAGGGGTGATACCTTGATATTGTTCTGCTAGAATATGAAAAGCCGCTGCCCAATTCTCGAAATCGCTCTCGGGTTCCATTGGATATAATAGAAATTGACTACGCTCAAGTAACTGTTGAGCTAATTGTAATAGCGAAGGACTTTCGTGCTCCAGTACATCTTCTAAAGATTTCTCCGTCCCTACATAGAACGGACGATTATGTATATCTTCCAATGAAGCAGGAATAATTGACCTACGCTTTGAAAATTTATCGACTATACATTCATCCAAAACTTCTTGTTCCTTCAAAATTAGTAATAGCATCGTTTTCAAAAAAGGATGCCCCTCTTTGGATTGCAAGTAACTTTTTATCTCAGTTAAATACTTTCTAGCATTATCATCTTTTAACTTTGATATAATCAGTAACTGTTCTTGATTTGACTTTGAAAGTAAATCGAGGTTTTCTTCAGCCTCATCTACCACTTCTTCCAAAGTGTTGTCGCTTTGTTCTATGACCATCCGTTGGCTGAACTCTAACATCTTCTCGAACTGTTCTTCTTTATCAAGTGGAACTTGATTTTCATCTAATAGAGCACTAATGGTCGAAGCCATTTCTTCATACTCGTTAAGTTCTAGCAAAATCATAACGTACATTTCCATTAACTTGAAATAGTCACCAATTCCCTTCTTAAGTAACTGATGACAATACACTTTTGCATCTTGATATTTACCCAACTCTACTAACGCTACTACTAATCCAAACTGAGCATTCGAATCATTTTCTTCAATTTCTACAGCTTGCGACAAAAGTTCAGCCGCTGTTCGAAACTCTTTATTCACTAGAGCATCCATGCCCTTCTCTACTAGCCTGTTTGCCAACCCCGGGAAAGGAATAATTTTAGCAGTCTTTTTTTGGTCTTTCATCTTACATTCCGCCTTGAATCTACTTTTATTTTTTCCCAGTTTAACACTTTCTGTTCACAAAACCAAATTATAACGAAAAACCGTCACCGGTCCTTTTTAATGTATGAGCTTATGACCGAGCATGGCAGGTGTAAGGTTGGACATTACGAAAAGCGGAAGTACTCGTTTAGCTCCTCATGGACTGGAGTCCTCCGACTGAGATATAGGAAACACGAAGAGCTGACAGGCGATTCGATGTGTCTAGCTTCATCGGCCAGCCCCTCGAGGTCATAAGCCATCTCTCTTCCGGAAATCAAAACCGGATTTCCTACTGAGAGTTGTCTTATGCTTGTCGGGGCTAAACGGGCCGATTCCGCATTTCTTCGTTGACTTATCGTAGGAGGATGACGAAGTACAATAGGAGCTGAGTGCTGGAGCTAGACACTACGAAAAACCGTCACCGGTCCTTTTTAATGAATGTGCTTACTTCTTTGTATTCCTTCTAGTTAAAAAGGAGACATTGGTAAGGTTGGACATTACGAAATACTCTTTGATTGTAGGGCATACCTAAATAAACTTAAAAAAAGAAGTTGCTCATAATTATGAACAACTTCTATCTTATTCATAGCTTATACCGTTACAGCATCCACTTGTTGCTCATATTGTTTAATCTTCTCATCATATTGTAGCGTAATAGAAATTTCGTCCCAACCATTCACAAGCATTTCTTTCCAGTATGGATGAATTTCAAACGAAGCCTCGAATCCTTTATTGTCTTTTACCTTTTGATTCGGAAGGTCAACCTCGATTGCATAAATGTCTGTATTCTCAGCTCTAGTCATTAACTCTTCTACTTCATTTCCTGCTATTTTTATTGGTAACATACCATTTTTTAAACAGTTTTGATGAAAAATATCTGCGAAAGAAGATGAAATAACTACTTTAAAGCCATAATCATATAATGACCATGGAGCGTGCTCTCGGGACGACCCACAACCAAAGTTATCTCCAGCTACTAAAATACTAGTACCTTTCGCTTTTGATTGATTTAATTCAAAATCTTTATTTTCTGATCCATCTTCATTAAAACGCCAATTATAAAATAAAAATTGTCCAAAGCCTGTTCTTTCAATACGCTTCAAGAATTGTTTTGGGATAATTTGATCCGTATCCACATTCACTCGATTAATAACAGCTACTTTACCATTAAAAACAGTAATCGGCTCCATTTTTTTCACACCTCCACAAGTATAGTTATGCTAGTTGTTCTGATGGCAAATTACGAATATCCACAAACTTGCCGTATATCGCTGCCGCCGCCGCCATTGCTGGACTCACTAGATGGGTTCTTGCTCCTTGACCTTGACGCCCTTCAAAGTTTCGGTTAGATGTAGATGCACAGTGCTCTCCAGCAGGTACTACATCCGGATTCATGCTCAAGCACATACTACAACCCGATTCACGCCATTCAAAACCTGCATTCTCAAAAATTTGTGCTAATCCTTCTTCTTCAGCTTGTTTTTTTACACTTTGAGAACCTGGAACAATCATCGCTCTTACAGCTGCATTTACTTGTTTTCCTTTTACTACCTCTGCTGCCGCTCGTAAATCTTCAATACGAGAGTTTGTACAAGAACCGATAAAAACATGTTGAACATCGATATCAGTAATCGGCATTCCTTCTTTTAATCCCATATAAGATAATGCTCTGTCTAATTCATCTTTTTTGGATTCTGTTGGCTGTTCAACAAGTAGAGGTACATAATCTGTCACCGCACTGCACATGCCCGGATTTGTTCCCCAGCTAACCATTGGAGAAATATCTTTTCCTTCTATTATTATAACGGAATCATATGTAGCATCATCATCGCTCGCTAACGCTTTCCATTTCGCAACATACGAATCAAATTCTTCAGCTTTAGGCGCATATTTTCTACCACGTAAATATGTGAATGTAATTTCATCAGGACTTACAAGACCTGCTCTTGCTCCACCTTCAATTGACATATTACATACAGTCATTCTTTCTTCCATTGACATATTGCGAATCACATCTCCACAATATTCAATAACATGACCTGTACCGAAATTCACACCAAATTTAGCAATTACATAAAGAATAACGTCCTTAGCAGTTACTCCTGGTCCAAGTTGACCTGTAATTTCTAGCTTTAATGTTTTCGGTTTTGTTTGCCATAGTGTTTGTGTCGCTAAAACATGTTCCACTTCACTTGTTCCAATACCGAAAGCAAGTGCTCCAAATGCTCCATGTGTAGAAGTATGACTATCACCACATACAATTGTCATTCCTGGTTTCGTAATACCTAGTTCAGGTCCAATTACATGAACGATACCTTGCTCTGGACTGTCTAAATCAGCTAATTGGATTCCAAATTCTTTTGTATTTTTCACTAATGCTTCTAATTGATTTTTCGCAACTGCATCGTGAATAACATATTTATTGACTGTAGGCACGTTATGGTCCATTGTTGCAAATGTTTTATCTGGACGTCTTACTTTTCGGTCTTTCACACGAATCCCTTCAAATGCTTGTGGAGATGTTACCTCATGAATATAGTGCATGTCGATATATAATAAGTCAGGTTTATTACTCTCTCTACTTACTATATGATTTTCCCAAATTTTCTCTATGATTGACTTGCCCATAATTCCCCTCCTCATCTTGTTTACATCCCTAATTTGTAATAAAAGACACGCGCTTTCAATCACGTCGTGTCTTTTTTATCCCGTTCTAACTGGTACCAATAACAAACCGATTTATTTAGCACTAATTATAAGAAAGCACTCCCACCAATCAAAGTCTCAGTTTGTTACTTATCTATAAGCTGCCATAATATTCGAAATCGCTTCATGGTCTAGAATAGAAGCTTTTACTTCTGCTACCATTTCATCAGTTGAAAGTACTTTAGAACCTGTCGCAGAGATATCTTTTGTACGGAAGCCTAAATCCAAAATATTATTTACGGCTTTTTCAATCGCCTTCGCTTCTTCTTCTAATCCGAAAGAAAGACGAAGCATTGATGCTGCTGATAGAATTGTAGCCAATGGATTAGCGATATTCTGACCAGCAATATCAGGTGCTGAACCATGAATTGGCTCATATAAATTCAGACCTTTACGTGAAAGACTAGCAGATGGAAGCATTCCTAAAGAACCTGTAAGCACAGATGCTTCATCACTTAAAATATCTCCAAACATATTCTCTGTTACAACAACATCGAATCTTCTTGGGTTAGTTACTAATTGCATTGCTGCATTATCAACTAGCACGTGTTCTACTTCTACTTCAGGGAATTCTTGAGCAACTTCTTCCACAACTTCTCTCCAAAGTTTACTTGTTTCTAATACGTTGGCTTTGTCGATAGAAGAAACCTTTTTACGACGGTTATTAGCTAGTTCAAAAGCTAATCGTATAATGTTCGTCATTTCTTCACGAGTATAGAATAATGTATCAACTGCTGCTTCTTTACCATTACTCGTCGTTCTTTCACTAGGCGTACCAAAATAAAGCCCACCTGTTAACTCCCGAACGATTAATAGATCTACATCTTCAATAATTTCTTGCTTTAAAGGTGACGCTTCAGCAAGACTTTTAAAGAACGTAATAGGTCTTAAATTTGCATACAAATCTAATTCTTTACGAATTTTTAGAAGTCCTACTTCAGGGCGTAAGTGAGAAGGATTTTTATCCCATTTAGGACCACCAACTGACCCTAATAGAATCGCGTCGCTTCTTCTACATTTCTCCAATGTTTCATCAGGAAGTGGAGATCCTGTTTCATCAATAGCAGTTCCGCCAATAAGACCATATTCAAACTGAAAAGAATGCCCGTATCTTTCAGCAATCGCATCGAGAACTTCGATAGCTCCCTTCGTAACTTCCTTTCCAATTCCGTCACCTGGCAAAACTGTAATTACTTTATTCATACGTGACATCTCCTCTTGTTTGAATGATTTTAGATTGATACCGCAGCCGTATCCTTTAAATAAATCACACGATTCACTGCATTTAAGTATGCTTTAGCTGAAGCTTCTAGCACATCCTGTGCTAACCCACGTCCGCTTGTTTCTGTTCCTTGATACTTCATTTTCACGAAGACTTGAGCAAGCGCATCTCTACCTGCACCGACAGATTGAATGCGATAATCCAATAGATTTACCGATTCTCCTATACACTTCTCAAGCGTATTGTAAATTGCTTCAATGCTTCCTGCACCTGTACCAGCTTCTTGGATAACTTCATTATCGCGACCAGAAAGGGTTACAGTAGCAGTCGGTACTTGGTTTGTACCGTATTGAATTTGGATAGAAGTCAAATCAAAGAATTTATCTTCCTTAGATAATTTCTCTTCCAAAACAAGTGCTACTAAATCCTCATCTGTCATTTCTTTCTTCTTATCAGATAATTCTTTGAATATTTTGAAAAGTTTCTTCATTTCTTCTTCCGATACTTGAAGACCTAACTCCTCAAGGCGAGTTTTGAAAGCATGTCGTCCTGAATGCTTACCAAGATACATATTGTTAATTGAAAACCCAACCACTTCTGGATTAATGATTTCATAAGTTGATTTTTCTTTTAACACACCATCTTGATGAATACCAGATTCATGAACATACGCATTATTTCCAACTACTGCTTTATTAGCAGGAACAATCATTCCAGTTAAGCGACTAATTAAGTCACTAGTACGCTTAATTTCATTCAATACGATATCAGTAGTCGCATTGTAGTGATCTTTTCTTGTATACAATGCAAGAATAACTTCCTCTAAAGCTGTATTACCTGCTCTTTCACCAATTCCATTGAAAGTACCCTCTACTTGTGTAGCTCCCGCTTCAATTGCTGCTAATGAATTAGCAACAGCCATTCCTAAATCGTCATGACAATGAGTAGAAAGTGTAACCTTATCAATAGAAGGAACGTTTTCTCTTAAGTATTTGAAAATATTCGCATACTCTGAAGGTACTGTATAACCAACGGTGTCTGGAATGTTAATAACTCTTGCTCCAGCTTGAATCACTTGCTCCACAATATGAGCTAAGTAATCTAGTTCGGTTCTGCTAGCATCTTCAGCCGACCATTGAACAACAGGGAACTTTGCTGCCGCATATTTCACGCTTTGTACGGCTTGTTCAACAACTTCTTCTTTTGTCATACGTAGTTTGTATTCTCTGTGAATAGGTGATGTTGCAATAAATACATGAAGCCTAGGCTCAGCACTTACTTTAAGTGCTTCCCACGCTGCATCCATATCGCTTTGCACGGAACGTGAAAGGCCTGTTACAGAAGACCCTTTAATAGTAGTAGCAATTTCTTTCACTGAAGCGGCGTCGCCAGGTGAAGCGGCTGGAAAACCAGCCTCTATCACACTAACGCCTAGTCGCTCAAGTTGCTTAGCGATTTCAAGCTTCTCAGAATAATTCAAATTCACACCTGGTGACTGTTCACCATCTCGCAATGTTGTGTCAAATATATTAATTTTTCGCAACTGCCACCACCTCTTTCTGCTTTTGTGGTTGTACGAATGGCATCATTTTACGTAATTCGCGACCTACTACCTCGATTGGATGTTCACTTTCTCTTCTATTAATAGAGTTGAATTCAGGACGGTTAGCTTGGTTTTCAAGAATCCAACCTTTAGCGAAACGACCTTCTTGAATGTCAGTTAAAATGTTTTTCATTTCTGCTTTAACTGAATCTGTAATTACACGTGGTCCTGCAACGAAATCTCCCCATTGAGCTGTGTCAGAGATTGAATATCTCATGTTCTCTAGTCCACCTTCATACATAAGGTCAACAATTAGTTTTAACTCATGTAAACATTCAAAGTAAGCAAGTTCTGGCTTGTAACCAGCTTCTGTTAATGTTTCGAAACCAGCTTTTACAAGAGCACTTAAACCACCGCAAAGTACTGCTTGCTCACCGAATAGATCAGTTTCTGTTTCTTCTCTAAATGTCGTTTCAAGAGCACCTGCACGAAGTGATCCGATTCCGTATGCATAAGCTAGCGCAAGTTCTTTTGTGTTACCAGTTACATCTTGATAAATAGCGAATAGAGCTGGTACACCTGCGCCTTGTTCATATGTTCTACGTACAAGATGTCCTGGACCTTTAGGTGCAACTAAAAGTACATCTACATCAGCAGGTGGAACGATCTGAGTGAAATGAACATTGAAACCGTGAGCAAACATAAGTGCTTTACCTGCAGTTAATCCTGGTTTAATTTCTTCATTATATACTTTAGGTTGCATTTCATCTGGAAGTAATACTTGAATTACTTCAGCTTGTTCAACAGCCTGTTTAACAGAGTATACTTCGAAACCGTCCGCTACTGCTTTATCCCAAGAACCACCTTTACGAAGTCCGATGATTACTTTAAATCCGCTATCACGAAGGTTTTGCGCATGTGCATGTCCTTGCGAACCATATCCTACGATTGCAATTGTTTTTCCTTGTAAATACGCTTGGTTTGCATCATTGTTATAGTACATTTGTGTTGTCATTATTGTTATCTCCCTTTAATTAACATATTTTAAGTTTTATTTGTTTAACATCGCTATTTAAGCAATGAATTACACAATCGAAAAATTCGGTGGTAAAGCTGAATTCTTTTGCGTACCTCTTGGGAAAGCTGTTGTTCCTGTACGCGCTAATTCTTTAATACCGTATGGTTTTACTAATTCAACAAATGCTTCAACTTTATCTGATTCCCCTGTAATTTGGAATACAACACTTTCTTTACTAACATCTATTACAGAAGCTCTAAACGGTTCTACTAATGCATAGATTTCACTGCGATTTTGCGGTGTAACAACCACCTTAACCAACGCTAACTCTCTAGCAACCATAGATTGATTAGATAATTCAGTTACTTTAATAACATCAATTTGCTTATTCAATTGTTTTGTCATTTGTTCTAGAATTTTCTCATCATCTACATTTACCACTACAGTCATTCGAGAAATACCTTCTTGTTCCGAATGACCTACTGTAATGCTTTCAATATTATAATTTCGTTTTGAAAAAAGGTTGGTGATTCGATTTAGTACACCTGGTCGGTTCATAACTGTTAGTGTTATAACGCCTCTCATCCTTCATATCCCTCCATCTCATGAAGTCCTTTTCCTGGAGCAACCATTGGATATACATTTTCCATTGCTTCTACTCTCATATCAATTAACACAGGTTCAGGTGTTTCTAACGCTTTACGTATTGTAGCCTCCGCTTCTTCATTCGTTTTAGCTTGGTAGCCTTTAATACCATAAGCATCAGCTAATTTTACGAATGATGGTTGACTGGTTAATAAACTATGAGAATATCTTTCGTTATGGAATAATTCCTGCCATTGTCGAACCATACCAAGTGCATTATTATTCAAAATGACAATCTTTATTGGTAAGTTCATTTCTTCCATAACACCTAATTCTTGAGAAGTCATTTGGAAACCACCGTCTCCAACAACAGCGATTACTGTTTTAGAAGGATTAGCTAATTGTGCTCCAATTGCAGCTGGAACACAGAATCCCATCGATCCTAGACCGCCAGATGTTACCCAAGCATCCGGTTTATTCAATTTATAATATTGAGCAGACCACATTTGATGCTGACCTACATCCGTCACCACAATCGCATCTCCATCGGTTAATTCATGTAGTAATTCAATTACTTTTTGTGGTTTTAGCACATCTTTTTTATCTCGATCATATTGTAATGGATAACGTTCTTTCCAACTATCAATCGTCGCAACCCACTCAGAAGATTCTGATTTCTTTCCATTTTGTTTGATTAAGTTAATTAATGTTTCTTTTGCATCGCCAACTACTGGTATAGCCGTCTCTACGTTTTTACCAATTTCTGCAGGGTCAATATCAATATGAGCAATTGTAGCGTATGGTGCAAATGATTCTAAATTACCTGTTACTCGATCATCAAAACGAGCTCCAATGCTAATCAGTAAATCACATTCATAGAGTGCCATATTCGCAGCATAAACCCCATGCATTCCAGCCATACCTACAAAAAGAGGATGATCTGCTGGGAATCCACCTAATCCCAACAATGTATGAACAACTGGAATACTTTGTTGTTCTGCGTATTCTCTTAATTCTACTGAAGCTTTGGCATGCAGGACACCTGCTCCAGCAAGAATGACAGGTTTCTTCGCGGCACTTACCGCTTCAATCAGTTTTCGAATTTGTAAGTAATTCGGTTTAATCGTTGGTTGATAACCAGGTAAATTAATTTCTGGATCTTCATCCGTTTCTGCTTTTGCTAATGCAATATCTTTAGGAATATCAATCAAAACCGGACCTGGTCTTCCTGTTGAAGCAATATAAAATGCTTCTTTAATAATACGTGGTATATCTTCAGCGTTACGAACTTGATAATTGTGTTTCGTAATCGGAGTCGTAATTCCTAAAACATCGGCTTCTTGAAACGCATCTGATCCAATAACTGAAGTAGCTACTTGCCCTGTGATAACAACAAGTGGCAGAGAATCAATCAAGGCATCTGCAAGCCCTGTAATAATATTCGTTGCCCCCGGTCCTGATGTCGCAATAACGACTCCGGGCTTTCCAGTAATTCTCGCATACCCCTCAGCAGCATGAATTGCACCTTGTTCATGACGTGTTAATATATGCTTAATGCCAGCATCATAAATTTCATCATAAATTGGTAAAACTGCCCCACCTGGATAACCAAACATCACTTCAACGTTCTGCTTCTTTAAAGCACTTAGTAAAAACTGTGCTCCTGATTTTGTAGTTGTCGTTTCTTTATGCACTGGCGTCGCTGTTTTCTGTGTCACACAACCAACCTCCCCACAATTAATCTTGTTAAATGACCACATTGCTTCTCCACGCTTCATCTGTGGTTGACTATTTGGAAATATAAAAACCCCTTCACCCACAGATGCCTCTATTGATACAGGCTTAAGGGGTGAAGAGGTATAGTTAACCAATCCACGGTACCACCCTTATTCGTACAAAACGCGTACGCACTAGTTCTATTTGATAACGAGTGCTGGTAACACCCGTTCAGCTCTAATCCAAATTGTTTCAAGCTGACGCTCAGAGGTGAGTTCACTTTAGGTCGATCATACTGGTTTCCACCATCCCAGCTCTCTGTGACGTCAAAACATAAAGCTAATTGTCCTCTTCTACACTTATACATATTTAATTTTAATTTTTAAAATATTTTTTATTTGTGGTTATAATACGCTGATTTCCCTAAACCGTCAATAGGATTTTTATGAAATATTAGATAATTTAGATTTATTAGTTTTGTGCATCCGCTTACAATATTGCTGTTAATAGGTTCTACACGGATGAACTTTTTTTAATAATTTTTAATATTTTAAAGTATCACTTGATTAAAAAAATTTTTTTTTGAATAATGAAGGTGTATTTTTTATTTCGGAAAGGAAAATTTCATGAAAATTCTAGCTGAGTTTTTTTCTAAACAATTGGGAATACTCATTCTGCTTGTTTCAATCGTGACCTATTTTTCACCAATATACTGGGACGCCCCATCATGGGTTCCAAAAAATTTTCTAGGGCTGGTCATTTTTTTCACCGGACTATCTATGAATACAAGTGTATTGAAAGAGATTCGTTTCAAAAAGAAAGAATTAGCTATTACAGTATTGATGAAATGGACTATAACAGTAATGATTTCAATTGCAATTGCCCACCTTCTGCTTTCTTCTCATACTGATTTAGCTGCCGGCCTTATATTAACAGGAGCTGTCCCAAGTGCAACAGCCGCTACATTATATACCTTTTTAGCAGGTGGCAATATATCATTAGTGATTGCTGCTTCTCTAATTGATGTTGTGATTAGTCCCATGATAGGACCACTTTCCATGATTGGCTTAGAAACAGAGGCTATTGCAATTTCATTTATTAGTTTACTAAAATCTTTTTTAATAATCGTTATCATCCCAATTGCAGCCGGCATTACTTTACAAAGGGTATTTCCACAATTGCCTCATCGTTCTGGAAATGTAACAAAACTACTATCTCCGCTTTCATTATTAATCGTAATCCATACATTAACGGCTAGTGGTAAATATTATATTGAAAAAGAAATTTCTCTCTTACCTATCATTCTTTTAGCGGTGCTATTGCAAGCTATTCTCCCTATGATTGCAAACTATTGGATAGCAAGAATTGTCTTTTCTGACGAAAGTGATGCAAGAGCTGCATTATTCCAAACCTCCCTATGTAATTCAGCATTAGCTGGTATATTAGCTTCTGAGTTTTTTGGAGGATTAGCAGCTGTTCCCGCTATTTTGAACTTAATTATTAGCTTGTCCATCGGTGCGCAAATAGCTAACTATTTCAATCGCAAACATGTTCAAACGAAAAAGCATATTGCTGCTTAAAAACAACAAGCCGAAACGAGCTGTTTATGAACACCTTGTTTCGGCTTATAAAGAATACTGTTTCAATAATTCAATAAGTACTTCAACCGCTTTCGTTTGAAAGGAAGATTTCACTACAAACGAAAAATGCCTTTTCAAATAATACTCTTCTCCTTGCACTACGTGTAATGTCTGTAACGCTTGCTCTTTTCGAAAAGAAGCTTGAGAAATAAACGCAATACCTAAACCTGCTTCGACTGATTCTTTAATCACTTGTGTACTTCCAAACTGCATTTTGTTCAGTGGATCGATACCTAATTTATAAAATAATTTTTCTGTAGCTTCTCTCGTCCCAGATCCACTTTCTCTAATAATCCATGTTTCATTTTGTAAATCTTGCACCGTTACAATTTCCTTATCAATTAAACCTTTCGTCAATGGAGATGCTACAATATACATCGTATCTTCAGCGAACTGTTCAATCGTAAGTGCACGCTGACTTTCCCAAGCTCCCTCAATTATCCCTATATCTAAACTATTATTTTTAACTAATTCAATAATTTCTTTTGTATTTTCAATGGATATACTAGGTTTGATATTTGGATATTTCTCTTTCATCTTTGCAATAATATGTGGCAAAATATATTCTCCAAACGTATAGCTCGCCCCTATTGATATAGAACCCTTAGCTTGATTCGTCAAGTCTTCTATAAGGTGATGCATCTTACCATATAACCGCAGAATTTCTTTTCCTTTTATGTATACAATTTCCCCCGCTTTTGTTAAAGATATAATCTTATTCGTTCTTTCTAATAATTTCGTACCAACTGACTCTTCCAACGAATGTATGTATTGACTAACTGCCGGCTGCGTCATATACAATTTTTCAGCTGCTCTAGAAAAGCTCTTTAATTCTACTACTTTTATGAAGACATGCAATTGCTGTTTCATTTTATTCACCTCACAACTCACACTTATTTATAATTTACAGTTTCCTACTTTCACTAAAATAAGGGTTTTATACTTATATAACCAATAAAAAAAAGCAAACCCAAAAAGGATTTGCTCTTTTTATTAGTTAATTATTAAGCTTTAGAAACGTTAGTAGCTTGTGGTCCACGTTGACCTTGTTCTACTTCAAAAGTTACGCTTTGACCTTCGTCTAAAGATTTGAAACCTTCGCTTTGGATAGCTGAGAAATGTACGAATACGTCTTCTCCGCCTTCGCGCTCGATGAATCCAAAACCTTTGTCTGCATTAAACCATTTTACTTTACCATGTTCCATGTTTGTTGCCTCCTAGTGTGGTATACACACATTGTAATACTATCCTTGCTCAAATCTATAGACGAGCTACTAAACTTATCAATCTAAACCGAACAAAAATAATTCTTCTTTAGAATAACAGAAACAAGAGAAAAATGCAAGAAGGTATTAAAATCCTTTTAAATCAAGCTTTCAGTCTCTCTTGTCTTCTACTTAAAATTTATTCTTGAAGCATTAAAAGAGGGCGTCCAATAAGGTAATGTTGCTTTAGTTTTTTACATTTACGTGAAATAGGGAAATACATGCATTTCATCTCTTTCAAAAGCGCCAATTATAGGCACTTTCAACATATTCTGCAAGCAAAACAAATTTTCCGTAACATACTACGAAGGGCTAAAAAGCGTAAAAAGGCGTCTCAAAAGTGACTTATAATCACTTTTGAGACAGCCTCTACAAATACGATTTACTTATTCAACATGTTGAATACTTGCTCAACATCCTTATCTCCACGACCTGATAAGTTTACTATAATCACATCATCTTCAGATAATTCTTTCGCCAATTTAATAGTGTGCGCCACTGCATGCGAGCTTTCAAGTGCTGGAATAATTCCTTCCGTTTTGGATAACACTTGGAATGCTTCTAGCGCTTCTTCACCATCAATTGTTACATATTCGGCTCTTCCATTTACCTTCATGTAACTATGTTCAGGTCCTACGCCTGGATAATCCAAACCTGCCGCTATTGAGAACGTCGGCTTCGGTTCGCCTTTTTCATCCAACAAAGTCAAACACTTAAAACCATGTAACACTGCTGGTACACCTTCTGATAAAGTTGGTGCTTCTTCCGGTTCAACACCAATTAGCCTTACATTTTCCTCATTAATATAATGAGCAAATGCACCAATTGCATTACTTCCTCCACCAGCACACGCTACAACTGCAGTTGGAAGCTTCCCTTCCTTCTCAACAATTTGACGCTTAGATTCTTCGCTAATTATCGCTTGAAAGTGTTTAACCATTGTTGGATATGGATGCGGACCAACAGCAGATCCCAATAGATAAAATGTATTTTGAAAGTTTTCTACAAGGTCATTTAAGGCCGCATCAACGGCATCTTTTAATCGACCTTGCCCTTTATCCACCTCTACTACTTTAGCTCCTAGTAGTTCCATTCGGAACACATTTAGTGCTTGACGCTCCGTATCTAGTTTTCCCATATAAATAATACATTCCATACCAAACATTGCACATGCCGTTGCAGTCGCAACACCATGTTGTCCTGCACCTGTCTCAGCAATAATACGCTTCGCACCCATTCTCTTAGCCAGAAGAATCTGCCCGATTGCATTATTAATTTTGTGAGCACCCGTATGGTTTAAATCTTCTCGTTTTAAATAAATCTTCGCTCCGCCAACTCGTTTCGTTAAATTCTCTGCATATGTTAAAGGATTTTCACGTCCAACATACTCTTTCAAGTAAAACTTAAACTCTTCTTTAAATGCTGGGTCTTCTTTATAGCGATAAAAGTTCTCTTCTAGTAAATTCATAACATGTTGAAGTTCATCTGGAATAAAACTTCCGCCAAATTCTCCAAAATATCCTTTAGTTTCTGTACTTGTAGGGCTCATTCTCATCTCGTCTCCTCTAATAAAAATTCACTAAACTAAACTCACTAATGATATTATAGTTAGTTTTTTCAGTATATTCAAATTTATAAAATGAAGCTTTATTCGGTGGGGAGGGCGTCCATCTCCCACCGATTATTAGTTGAACCAATCTTAATAAAATAGTTTACTTCATATATACTTATTAACAAAGAATCCTCTTACTATGAAAAGGAGTGTAAATAATTATGAATAAAGCTTTACTTAATATTGATTATACAGTTGACTTTATTGCTGATCATGGAGCATTAACTTGCGGGAAACCAGGGCAAGAAATTGAAGAGCGTATTGTTTCAATTACCGAGGAGTTCATTAATAAGGGAGATTTTGTCGTATTCGCTATCGACCTGCATAAGAAAGAGGATTCTTTCCATCCTGAAACGGAGTTATTTCCTCCTCATAATATCGAGGATTCAGAAGGTCGTCTATTATATGGTAAATTAAATCATGTTTATCAAAAAGCTCTACAAGACAGACAAAATATATATTGGATGGACAAGACAAGATATTCTGCCTTTGCTGGAACAGATTTAGAAATCAAATTACGTGAAAGAAATATAAATGAAGTACATTTAGTGGGTGTCTGTACTGATATTTGCATTTTACATACAGCAGTAGACGCTTATAATAAAGGCTTTAAAATCGTTATCCACTCAAATGCTGTAGCTAGCTTTAATGCTACGGGCCACGATTGGGCATTGGACCATTTCAAACTTTCAATAGGCGCAACTGTCATTTAATGATGTTTTTTATAATTGGTATTACAAAGGACACTTCAATGAAGAGTCCTTTTTTTATTTATATCAAACAGTAATATACTTTTTATCTACTAAAAAAATAGTCGAACAGTGAATATAAATTAAATAACAAAATTCCCCCATATACTATATTAAGAAATCACATTTTGATTATCCTTATTTTCATAAGCTTGTTAACTATTACAATATAAATATAAATATTACTA
>NZ_JBALMO010000022.1:4862-23607 GCF_036963345.1 Bacillus sp. JJ722 | reverse complement strand
GATTACTAGTATCTAATATATCGATATATTATAGCATAAACTTATTTTTATGCAAATCTATGAATATTTATTTTTTAAAGGAATTTTTAAAATATTTAAGATTTTAATTGTTATATATAATCTACATTAACTAAATCAAGTATACGAATCCCCTAACTATCAAGGTCTCTTCATAAATAACAAATTGTGTATCCTTCTGTTTTAGACATGCAATTTGTTTAATATTGTTACTGAAATAAGATTTCAGGATTAGTTTCTTATATTTTTTTGTATAAATTGTATGTTTTTTAGGTTCAACCTATTTCAACATCTATACTTCTTTAATTTTATGAACAATACAAAATATTTATACAACACTTAAAATTTAGGTAGAGAAGATTATTCAACTATAAATTTTTTCATAATACTCATTTTTTGCTTTTAAAATTTTGTTAATTTTCTTAAAATTATAGTTAGCAATTTTTACTATTCATTCATACTATATTATGATGATGATTTTTAGGGGGAATTTTTTTTGCATAAGAAAATTGGAATTTTACTCGCTTTACTTGTCTTCTGCATGTTTGCTTCGTTTATTCCATCAACAGAAGCAGCAGGCCAACAACTGATTATTATTAACAAAAAGAACAATCAATTAGCCTACTATGAAAATAGTAAAATAACAAAAATATTCTTAGTCGGTACGGGTCGAAAAGCATCTATGACACCAGAAGGAAAATTCAAGATTGTTAATAAGATTAAAAACAGACCTTATTACGCAGGAAACATACCTGGGGGAAGTCCGAAAAACCCACTTGGGGTTCGCTGGTTAGGTATTAACGCTAGAGGTACATGGGGAACAACATATGCCATTCATGGTAACAATAACCCTGCATCCATTGGTCATTATGTAAGCGCAGGTTGCGTGCGTATGTTTAACGAGCAGGTACAGTGGTTATTCGATACAGTTAAAGTTAATACACCTGTTATTATTACAAATTCAACAAAAGGCTTTAACGCCATCGCAACAGCAAATGGATATAAAGCTAGTGGTAATGTGAAGATTTCTTTACCCTTTATGAAGAAAGGTGACCGTAATGAGGCGGTACGTATAGTCCAAAAACGTCTTCTACAACTTGGCTTTAATCCAAATGGAGTTGACGGAACTTTCGGAATAGGAACTGAACGTGCCGTCAAGCAATTCCAAAAAAGCAAGAATCTATCGCCAAACGGCATGGTTGGCGCAACAACTGCCAAAGCGATGGGATTATAAGAAAACTTAGCTCTGGATTTTCAGCAAGCATAACAAATTTCCGTAGCCTATAACAAAGGGCTAAAAAGTGTAAAAAGGCTGTCTTAAAAGTGATTTATAATCACTTTTAAGACAGCTTCTTGCCTAATATTACTGAAATACAGTTAATAGATCGTTCATATTTTTTCTTTCTCGTTCTTTTGGTAACATAGCAGGATAGCCGATATGCATATTAGCTATAGCTCTCTCACCCGGTTGAATGCCTAATGCTTCTCGAACCATTGAATCTTGAAGCCAGCCATAAGAATGCCATGTCATTCCAATCCCTTTCTCCCACGCTAATAAGCTAAAGTTTTGGAGAACACAACTAGTAGCTGCAAAATCTTCTTCTCTCGTCACAAGATTCGGATCTTCTTTCATTACCACCATTACAAACATTGGATTCGACATCAATTTATTATAAATCTTTTCCCCTTCACTCTTCTTCTTCGCTGGATCAGATTCTTTACTTTCCTTCATTTGGCGAACAATTGAAGCAAGCTTCTCCTTACCTTCACCATGAAACATAATAAAACGCCAAGGCTCCGTCATACGATGATTAGGTGCCCATACTGCTATATCTAATAATTCTTTAATTAACTCTGGTGATACATCACGCTCTTCAAAACGTTTAATAGATCTTCTACCTTTAATTATATTTTCTATATTCATTGTAACCCTCCACCATACTGATAATGATTCTCATTTTCTTTTATTATATCGGGCAACCTTCAAATAAAGCAAATGATAGCGCTTCAGAAAGTTTTCGTTCTTTGATTGGGAAATCTTCATAAAATGTAACAATCAACTGTGTATTGGAGGGATTTTTACGTTGAAACTAACAGGAAGAGTGGTGACTCCACAAGATCCTGAATACAATGAAGCTAGAACAAATATCAATACCAGCATCCCCTTTTATCCAAAAATCATTGTCTTTTGCCAATGTACTTCAGACGTTGTTAATGCCTTATTGTGGGCAAAAGAAAAATGTATTCCATTCCGAATTAGAAGTGGACGACATAGCTATGAGAATTTTTCACTCTTAAATGGTGGGCTTGTAATTGATATTAGTGAGATGAATAGTATAAAAGTTAATCGTATAAATCGAACCGCATCAATTGAAGCAGGCGCTGAATTAGGAGATGTGTATAAAACATTATCAGAATTTCACCAAGCTATTCCCGCTGGAACGGCGGCAAATGTCGGTCTAGTCGGTCTCACACTTGGTGGAGGAATTGGTTATTTGACCAGATTACTAGGGCTTACTTGTGATAATTTACTTGAAGCCGAAGTCGTTCTCGCATCAGGTGAAGTGGTCACAACAAACAAAAAAATGCATAGTGATTTATTCTGGGCACTACAAGGCGGCGGTGGAGGAAACTTTGGAATTGTAACAAATTTAACATTTAAGACGCATAACGTTCATCTTGTTTCCATTTTTTCAATTGAATGGGATTGGAACGACTTCGAATGTGCTTTTGATGCTTGGCAAAACTGGGCACCATACAAAGATGAACAACTCACTTCCTCTATTGAAATGAAGGCCAATCGAACAGTTATCGCTCAAGGTCAATTTGTCGGCTCAGCGGATGAGCTTAAGAAACTTATTCAGCCTCTTGTAAAAGCCTGCAAACCCCGCAGTATCAAAGTCAAAAATACAACTTTCATTAAAGCGACTCGTTTCTTCGATAATCCAGCCGAAAATGAACCTTCTCCATTCAAGAGATCTGGTTCATTTGTACAGAAACCGTTTCCTAAAGAAGCATTGACCCTTATGAAACGTCTGTTGGAACGAGCTCCAAACGAGAATTGTGCTATTTGGCAACAAGCTCTCTGCGGGAAAGCAGGACTCATTCCTCCAAAAGAGACAGCATATTTCTATCGAGATTCAATCATGGCACAAGAATACAATGCAACATGGACCCACCACCATGAAAGATGGCAAAACATACGTTGGATTGAATCTGTCCGCAGGTCACTTGGTAGCTACACAAAAGGGGACTATGTAAACTGGTCAGATTTATTCATCCGAAATTGGCAAACCACTTATTATGGCGATAATTATAAAAGGTTACAAAATGTGAAAGCTAAATATGATCCAGACAATATATTCCGCTTTCCACAAAGCATTATGCCGAGCACAACGCTATGATAGGTTGTGCTTTTATTATTTGGGATTCTACTTATTTATTTGGTGCTCTGCTGATATTTCTGATCCTCCGCTCATATTTCCAGTTCCCTTTTCATTCTTTCAAAAAAACAAAACCCGTGACAAAGGATTTTCACCTAATCCATCGAATTTATACACATACAGTTAGATGAAGTTCAGCATTGGCTATCAGCGCAGAATTTACCGCAACCCATTCCAATATTAACTACTATTCTCAGTAATCCTCAAGCAATAATTAAGAAATCGACAACTCAGTCAACGAGCAATTATCCAATAATACGCCCCGATAAACTTCCTTCTACAATTACAGAAATGACAAAACACTATCCTCAATCGCTCATCCCCATTAAAGAAATCAAAAAACTTTCAAAGAACCTAATAAACTTACTTCTGGAACAAATAAAGGAACCCATTATCTACAAAAATAAAAAAGCCGCATTAAAGCAGCTCTCTCTTACTTATTATGCTCGTAATTCAATACCCATGAAATTCCATTGTAATCTGTTAAACTTGCATGAGTGGCACCCCAAAACATTTCTTGCAGTTCGATATGAATATCACTATTTTCTTTCAAAGCTTCATAAATTCGTTTGATTTCTGCTTCTTCTTCAATTTCTAATAAAATTTTCATCTGATTCCCTTGAACCATTTCATCATTAAAAGAATCCGAGAAATGAATGAGATTATTTCCAACTTGTAATTGAGCATGCAGTATCTTCCCTTCATGCCCTACGAACCCGGCTTTGCCGTCAGCTAGAGTAACATTCTTCACTTCACCACGGAAAATCTCCTTGTAATAATCCATTGCTTCTTTACAATTGTCTACAAAAATATATGGCTTAATATGCATCTTTCACTACCTCCACTATAATAAAATTCTATCCTGAACATATTCAGCATGTCCAAAATGTAATACTTTAATCGCGCTTAAACGTCTTCGTTTTGAAGTGAAAGTCTTAGCGCCAGTTATAACGGGATAAATATCTGAATATATTTTCAAATAGTCTAATTATTCTTGAATACATATGTAAAGTGAATTAAAGTAAAAGATAATTGTTAACTAATATCCAGGGGGGTTGTCAAATGGCCTATATAAACGCAAGACTTGAGCAGTTATATCCGGAAATGGTAGAACTGAGACGCTATTTTCATCAGCATCCTGAGTTATCCTTTCAGGAGGTAAACACTCCCAAGAAGATTTCAGAGTATTTAACAAATCTAGGAATAGAAGTGAAGACAGGTGTAGGCGGTAGAGGAGTTGTCGGCTATATTCGCGGAGGCAGACCTGGCAAGACAGTAGCGCTCCGAGCTGATTTTGATGCCCTGCCAATTCAAGACGAGAAAGATGTTCCTTATAAGTCTACCGTTCCTGGCGTAATGCACGCATGCGGTCATGATGCACATACAACTATTTTGTTAATTGTGGCAAAAGTATTATCCGAAATAAAAGATGAGTTAGAAGGTAATGTGGTTCTTATTCATCAGTTTGCGGAAGAAATCGTTCCTGGCGGTGCTAAACCAATGATTGAAGCAGGCTGTTTAGAAGGTGTAGATGCTATATTTGGTACACACTTGTGGTCCCCTATTCCTGTTGGAGAAGTTGGTTACCGAAGTGGCGCTTTCATGGCAGGTGCGGATGGATTTGATATTGAAATCATTGGAAAAGGTGGACATGGAGCAACGCCACATGCAACGGTTGATCCTATTATGATCGGTACATCAATTGTTCAGCAGCTACAACAAATTATTAGCAGACGGATAGATCCAATGAAACCAGCCGTTCTTACTGTAGCTAAATTCCATGCCGGTGAAGCATTTAACGTTATTCCTACTACAGCTAGAATATCAGGAACAGTACGAACGTTTGATGCTGATGTACAGGAAGATATTATAAAGCATATGAAACACATCATTGCTTCTACATGTGAACATGCAGGTGCAACTTACAGTTTTAATTATGAAAAAGGCTATCCAGCTGTGATTAACCATCAAGCAGAGACGGAACTTTTAATGAAGAATGCTATCAATATTCTCGGCAAAGAGAATGTGAAACAAATTGATCCATGCATGGCGGCTGAAGATTTTTCTTACTATGTACAAAAAGTACCTGGTACTTATTTCTTTACTGGCGCTGGAAATAAAGATGCTGGTATTACTTATCCACATCATCATGCAAAATTTGATATCGATGAGAAAAGTATGCTAATTGCAGCTAAAATACTAGCTTCAACTGCAATTGACTACTTAAATAGCAACAAATAAAAATGATAAGGTGATCTGTTTATGAATGATCTATTGAATAGGCTCGATGAACTTTATCCTGAAATGGTCAAGCTCAGAAGGGATTTCCATCAACACCCTGAACTCTCTTTTCAAGAGATACATACGCCTAAAAAAATCGCTAACTATTTAACGAATTTAGGAATAGAAGTTAAAACGAATGTGGGTGGGAACGGTGTAGTAGGATACATACGCGGAGGTAAACCGGGGAAAACTGTCGCACTACGAGCTGACTTCGATGCTCTTCCTATCCAGGATAAGAAAGACGTTCCCTATAAGTCCACCGTACCAGGTGTGATGCATGCTTGCGGGCATGATGCACACACAACCATTTTACTAGCAATTGCTAAAGTATTATCGGAAATTAAAGAAGAACTAGAAGGTAATGTGGTTCTTATCCATCAATTCGGTGAAGAAGTTTCACCTGGTGGGGCTAAACCAATGATTGAAGATGGTTGCCTAGATGGTGTAGATGCTATTTTCGGTACACATATGTGGTCTGGCGTACCTACTGGTGAAATTTATTATCGGAGTGGTGCGATGATGGCTGGAGGTGGTGTGTTTGATTTGGAAATAGTCGGCAGCGGTGGACACGGCTCTAATCCGCATGACACAGTTGATCCAATCATGATTGGTACATCGATTGTTAGCCAATTACAACAAATCATTAGCAGAAGAATAGATCCTCTACATCCAGCCGTATTATCCGTTACTACATTTCATTCTGGGCAAGGCTATGATGTGATTCCTCATTCTGCAACGATATCCGGGTCAGTACGTGTATATGACAATGAGGTATTAGATACCATCATTAAGCATATGGAGAGCATCATATCTTCTACTTGCGAAGGTGCTAATGCAACTTACACATTCCAATTTAAGAAAGGCTACCCTCCTGTCGTCAATCAAGAGGCTGAAACGAAATTGCTCATTGAAAATGCCATTCCAATTGTCGGTAAAGATAATGTAAAAGTTATGCAACCTGTCATGGCAGGTGAAGACTTTGCATATTATTTACAAGAGGTGCCTGGTACATTCTTTTTCACCGGCTCAGGTAACGAAGAACATGGTCTCATCGTGCCAAGTCATCATCCCGAATTCGACATTGATGAGAAAAGTATGGTTATCGGTGCAAAGGTACTTCTGTCTACGGCACTTACTTATTTGAGAAACCACTGACGTTGATCTAGTCAACTTCAGTGGTTTTTTTATTGGAATTTTTAAATAATTCTGATAGCCTCAATAAACCTTCTTTCATTTCATCAAGTTGCGCATATGAATACGATAGTCGTAAATGAAATTGATCATTTCGATCGTAAACGTAACCTGGATTTAACAAGATTCCTTCCTTGATTGCCTTTGAAAATAAGCGATTGATAGACATTTTCTTCTGAATTGAAAGCCAAATGTAAAAACCGCCTGTTGGTATATTCCAATGTGCAATACCACTAAAGTAACTTTGCAATAACTGTAGCATGTAATCGCGACGTTGCTTAAGTTCTATTCGAATCGCCTTAAGATGTTCTTCATATTGCCCTGTCGCTAACCATTCAGCTACGACAAATTGCGATAATGTACTTGATCCATAATCCGTTTGCATTTTAATATCAGCTAACCGATCAACAACTGCCTGTGGAGCAACGATCCAACCAATTCGTAACCCAGGCCCTAACGTTTTAGACATACTTCCCATATACATGACTAAACCTTGTTGATCATAAGCTTTTAATGGTTTTGGCGGTGCTTCTTCCAACCATAAGTCCCCATAAGCATCATCTTCAATAATTGGCAGCCTTTCATGCGTGCAAGCATCAAGTAATGCTATCCTTCGTTCTTTTGACATGACAACACCCGTTGGATTATGAAATGAAGGAATACTATAGAGTAAAGAAGCATTATGTTTCCGCTTTAATTTTCCAATGTTATGAACCTGTATTCCATTCTCATCCATCGGAATCCCCGTTAATTGAATACCTGCTGATTGAAATACATTAATAGAATTTAAGTACGATGGTGTTTCATGAAGGACAGTAGAACCTCGATGTAACAGCCCTAACGAAATTAATTGCAAAGCTTGTAATCCACCGGAAACAATCATTATAGACGCAGGAGATGCTTTAATTCCTTTTGTATGCAAGTATTCACTCAAGCATTCTCGTAAAAACAAACTTCCTTTCGATTCAGGATATCCTAAAGAAAGATGTGTGGCAGTTACTCCTTGAAAAATCTGTTTCATTTGATTGGTTGGTAGTAACTCAGGAGCAAGCTCTCCTGTTCCTAATCTAATGAAATTTGGTTCAAATTCCACACGATTTATTTCCTGAATAGTATGCAAATTAGGCTGATGCGCTCCTGCTTTAACATAACTACTCCAGTCTGGTGAAGGAACCGACGCTAACAGATTCCACGTATTATTAACAACAAATGTACCCTTTCCTACTTGCGATTGGATTAATCCATCAGCAGTTAATTCATCAAGAGCAAACACAATGGTACTCCGATTCACGTTAAAAACTTTTGCTAATTCTCTTTGTGGAGGGATTTTCGTTCCTACTATCCACTCACCATTTGTGATGTTTTCCTTCATATATTCATAGATTTGTTGATGAAGAGGAATAGACAAGCCTTTTGTAGGAAACCAATTTGCTTTAGACATTCTACTTAACTCCACCCTTTTTTCAAACTATTATACGATTGGTTGGGTGTACATTCAATGCATTGGTTGGAGATTACTCAACATAGTTCATTTACAATATAGAGAATTAATAAGAGAGGAAGTACTTAATGATGATTGAAGCCATTATCCATGGATTTATTTTAGCATTTGGATTAATCCTACCACTTGGTGTACAAAACGTATTTGTGTTCAACCAAGGAGTTACTCAGCCACATATTAGAAAGGCCTTACCAGTTATAATTACTGCTTCTATTTGCGATACATTATTAATATCGACAGCCGTACTAGGTGTAAGTGTCATTGTCGCCGACTCTTATTGGATTAAGAGCAGCTTATTAGTAATCGGAATTGGCTTCTTGCTCTATATGGGATTAATGACTTGGCGAAGCAAACCCTCTTTAAAAGAATCTAACGGCAATAATGTTTTATCCGCTAAAAAACAAATCATCTTTGCCGCATCCGTTTCACTATTAAACCCTCATGCCATCATCGATATAATCGGAGTAATAGGAACTAGCTCATTACAATATACATCTTTTAATAAGATGGCTTTCACCTTAACTTGTATTATAGTGTCTTGGATTTGGTTCTTTGGATTAGGTATTACAGGTAGAATGATAGGAAAGCTTGATCAAAACGGTCGTATACTAATTCTATTTAATAAAATTTCTGCATTAGTTATGTGGGGGACAGCAATTTATTTAGCAAGCTCTTTTTTCTAGAATTTTAAAAAAGACACCGCTTTGTAGCGAGTCCACTGAAAAAGTCCAAAACTTAAAGCGAAGGAGTCACCAATCTACAAGATTAAGATAAGTGACTCCTTTATAGTTACTAAATATAGTGTTTAGACTTGAGCATTTTACGCTACCAACTACTTTTTCAGTGCCCTCTTTTGTAGCCGATGTCTTTTTTTACATTAATTATATTTCACATCATATACTTTCCAATCAGATTTCTTTTCTTTGATTAAATATAAAGAAATAGTGTGCTCGGAAGTTAATTCAGTTGTCTTGAAAAACTGAGAAACAACTAAATATTCTTTACCATTCTTACTATAAAAAGAAACGGTAGGCTTTTTATCTTGACGGGCTAAATACCAATCAAAATCTATATAGCTGTAAATTGTAAAGTCGGTTGCTTTATGTTCATACAAAGGATTTCCATATCGATCCTTTGTATATGTGACCATTTCTTGCTTGAAGTAACGATCGATATAATATTTCGTAAAAGCAGGAGACATCATTTTATAGAAAGTGGCTTTAGGGACAGGTTTCGCAATAGCTTGTCGCTCCACTCCCCTAATTTTATCATGGATTTGTTTGACGCTATTTAATGAAGTTCGTTTATAAAATCGTACGTATTTCGAGGACACATATGCCTTCTTCTTATTATGACGTATTTCAGACCAACCTGATTTCGTTTGGCTATAAACTTTGACTTGATCGCTTCGTTTCAATGTACCTACAACAGGATATTTCGTACCAGCACCACTATGTATTTGTAGACTTCCTTTTGTAATATCTATGGTTCCGACTTGTGGTGAGAATGCAGCAGCATGTTTTGATGCGAAAGGACTGAACAGAGCAATCATCAATACAAAGGCAACAACAACAGTCAGCATTTTTTTATACAAATTGGTTCCTCCTTATCTTCTATCTACAATAGTATATAGTGCATGAAGTTTAAAAATGTCATAAAGTAAAACTTTAATCGGTGGGGGTTTTCATTCATCCCCACCGATTATTAGTTGATCCAATCAGGTTCTTATTGGCGCTTAATCTCCCACTTAAACGTCTTAGCTTTTTCTTTCGTTTTGAAGTAGGAGACTTAGCGCCAGTTAGAACGGGATAAATTACACCATATTCGTTGTATTCATATATTCATCAAATTGCTCTTCAGTTACATATTTCAACTCAAGTGCTGCTTCTTTTAAAGTAAGGTTCTTTTTGTATGCTAATTTGGCAATATCAGCTGCCTTTTCATATCCGATATACGGATTCAAAGCGGTAACTAGCATAAGTGAATGACTTAAATACTCTTTAATTCTAGATTCATCTGCTTGTAAACCTTGTAAACAATGTACACAAAATGAGTGTAGGCCGTCACTTAACAACTGTACCGATTGCAAATAATTATAGATAATAACAGGCTTAAACACATTTAGCTGGAAGTTGCCTTGACTAGCTGCCAGTGTAATTGTTGTGTCATTACCAAATACTTGAGCTGCAATCATCGTTACTGCTTCACATTGAGTCGGATTTACTTTGCCAGGCATTATTGAACTACCAGGCTCATTAGCTGGTATTTTCAATTCTCCAATTCCACAACGAGGTCCACTAGCTAACCACCGAATATCATTGGCGATTTTCATAACATTCGCCGCTAACGCCTTTAATGCTCCATGTACATACACAATTGCATCATGACTTGTTAATGCATGGAACTTATTCAGACTGCTTTCAAAGTTGTAACTCGTCTTTTCCTTAATAATTTCAGCAGTTAGACAACCAAAGGTCGGATGTGCATTGATTCCTGTTCCAACAGCTGTTCCTCCTATTGCTAGTTGCAATAGGTTAGCTATACTTTCTTGAATCATCTTTTCATTTTCTTGAATCATCACTTTCCATCCACTAATTTCTTGTCCCAAGGTAAGCGGTGTTGCATCCTGAAGATGTGTTCTTCCAATCTTCACGATTGTCTTAAATTCACTTTCCTTTTCTTGAAGTATTTTCTTCATTTGATGTATTTGCGGTAGCAACTTCTCGTACGTCGCTATATATGCTGCAATATGCATGGCAGAAGGGAAAGTATCATTCGAACTTTGACATTTATTTACATCGTCATTAGGATGAAGAATTTCTTTCTTTCCTTCTTCAGATAAAGCTTGATTGCCTCTATGCGCGATCACTTCATTAACATTCATATTCGTTTGTGTTCCACTGCCAGTTTGCCAAACGGATAATGGAAAATGTTCATCCAAATCCCCTGCAATAATTTCATCACAAACACGTTGAATAACATTTGCTTTTGTCTCTGATAACATATTTAATTTTGCGTTTGCTTTTGCAGCAGCACTTTTTAGAAGAGCGTAAGAAACGATTACTTCTTTAGGCATCGATTCCCATCCAATCGCAAAGTTCCTACGACTTCGTTCTGTTTGCGCCCCCCAAAGCTTATCTTCTTCTACTTCAATCTCACCAATAGAATCTTTTTCTATTCTCATTACACATCCACCCTTTCTACTTCTTTATATACCACCAGCAGAAAAAGAATAGCCCTCTTTCCTTATAAATAAGAAAAAAGAGCTATTCAATATTATGATCTATTGAGCTGTTTTTAAACTACTTGTTTACCCATTTGTAGTTGATACATATTATAATAACGTCCCTTTAACTGCATTAATTCTTCGTGCGTACCCTTCTCTACAATACGTCCTTTATCTAAAACAATAATACAATCTGCATTTTTAATGGTTGATAAGCGGTGAGCTATAATAAACGTCGTTCGCCCTTTCTTCACAACCTCTAATGCTTGTTGGATTAGAAACTCAGTTTCTGTATCTATATTTGAAGTCGCCTCATCAAGAATTAATATAGCTGGTTTAAATGCGAGCGCACGAGCAAATGAAATTAATTGCCTTTGACCAGAAGAAAGTGTACTTCCTCTTTCATTAACAGGTGCATCAATGCCACCTTCAACTTGATGAAGAACATTTTCTGCTCCTACATCACGTAGTGCTTTAACTACCCTATCTCTTGAAATTTTCTCTTCTTCTAAACTAACATTAGACGCAATCGTTCCTGTGAATAAATATGGGTCCTGCAATACGATCCCCATATGCTTCCTTAACGTTTGCTTAGAAATGGTTGTTATGTCTATTCCATCAATCAATATTTTCCCCTTCTGACAGTCATAATACCGAAATAATAAATTCATGATTGAACTTTTTCCCGAACCTGTATGACCAACAAACGCAACAGTTTCTCCTTGTTTAGCTGAGAATGAGATATCCTTTAAGACATATTCTCCTTCTTTATAGCCAAAAGAAACATCTTGAAACTCGACATTGCCTTGATAGCGTGGCATTTCTTCTTCACTTACCTCAACGCCTTTTTCCTCAAGCATCTCAAAAACTCTTTCACCTGCAACAAGCGCTTGTTCTAAATTAGCAAATTGATTCACAATGTTTTGGATTGGCTGAAATAAACGATTCAAATAATCAACAATTGCATACAGCAAACCGATTGACATAATCCCTTCACCATTTAAGCCAATATTACCAAAATAAGCAATAAACGCGACAAAGGCGAAATTTTGAAGCAAGCTAACAAGGTTAAATGATGTTAATGAATTTAGACGTAACATTTTATTTTGATACATATAATGATCTTTATTCAAAGTTTCAAATTCCACTTCCATATCTGGCTCACGTTTAAACGCTTGGATGATATTCATACCTTGAATCGATTCATTAATCATTCCATTCATATCACTAATACGCGCTCGAATGACTTTATTATATTGCGATGCAAATTTACGATAAATTATAGTCCAAACAATAAGGATTGGAATGAGCAACAAACACATCATCGCTAATTTCACATTCAATATGAATAGTGCAATGTAAATTCCCACAATATAAATCGTGCTTGAGAAGAAGTTTGCTAACACAGAAACATATAATTCTTTAATAGCTTCGGTATCATTTGTGATCCGCGACACAATTTTCCCAGCTGGTAAATTATCAAAGTAGCGAATCTGTAAAGTTGATAAGTGATTAAATAAATCGTTCCTCATCTTCTGAATAATTCGATTCGCCGACTTTTGCAAGTAATAACTTTGCCCATATTGAAAGAATGCTGCGACAACCAATAATCCAAAGTATAATCCAATCAGTGTTACAATCTTTGGCACTTCTGGTTGATAGAAGTCCATCACTTCTTTTGAATTCATAATCGTAACAGGGACGTTTGTTCCATCTAGCGTTAACATATTTCCATGCAATTCTTTCTTACCTTGAAGTGGAATCTCTTCGTCTATAAAAAGAAACTTCACACCGTCTTGAATAACAGTCACTTTCTTACCTTTTTCTTCATTAGGAGAAAAATAATCATCACGTTTATACCATTTTCCTTGAAAGCTTACGGCATCTTTACCTTTCGAAGTTTCGTACCAATGTGATTCTATACCAAGAATATGGTTGTCGATTATTCGCTTCGCCACAAATGGTCCAGAAAGATCAGCAGCCACCGAAAGTGTTAATAAAAATAATGCAAAGGCAATTATTTTTTTATAATGCAAGGCATAACGCAATAATTGTTTAGCTGGATTCATTATTCCACCTCCAGTCCTTCCTCAACCTGTTGTCTTTCAAATTGTTCCTTATACCATCCATCGCTTCTTAGAAGTTGTTCATGTGTTCCTTTCTCCACAACACGACCATCCTCTAACACAATGATAAGATCAGCATGCTGAACGGCTGACATACGATGTGTTGCAATCAGTGTTGTCTTTCCATTTCGTTCTCTTTGGATGTTTTCAATAATATTCTTTTCAGTCTTTGCATCTACAGCAGATAAAGAATCATCTAATATTAAAATTTCAGGATCTTTAATAAGAGCACGAGCAATTGAGATTCTCTGTTTCTGCCCTCCGGAAAGTGCTACTCCCTTCTCACCTACAAGTGTACTTAATCCTTCTGGTAATAACTCAATATCTTTATTAAAATCCGCTAGTTGAATCGCATGTTCTAATTCATTTTCAGTTGCATTCTGCTTCCCAAAAAAGATATTATCTTTAATGCTCTTCGAGAATAAAAACGGATCCTGTGGCACATATCCTATCCAACCACGAATATCTTCCAACTTAACATCCTTTAAGGATTGATTGGAAACCATAATCCTTCCTTCGCCAAGCGGGTACTCTCTTAAAAGCTGACGCAAAAAGGTTGTTTTTCCACTCCCTGTTTTCCCTACAATCCCTAGCGTTTCACCTCTTCTAACTTGTATTGTAATGTCACTTAAGTTCTGACAAGCTGAAGAAGGATATTGAAACTGCACATTTTGAAATGTAATATGTGATGGTGCCGATTTTGCTGAAACAGCCTTATCATGGTCGTGTACATCTGCTGGGTAATTTAATGTTTCTTGAACTCGGTCCAATGATGCATTTCCTCGTTGCATGATATTAATTAATTCTCCAATGGCAAACATCGGCCAGATTAACATCCCTAAATAAACATTAAATGACACTAAATCTCCTAATGTGATGGCTTGTTCAAACACCATCTTGGCTCCCATTCCTAATCCAATTAAATAGGAAATACCAACAAGGATTTTAATCGTTGGATCAAATAATGAATCAACTAAAGCAACCTTTACATTTTTCTGATATACCTCTTCTGTTAAATCAGCAAATTTCTGTTCGCTTTGCCTTTCCTGTACATAGGCACGAATGACTCTTACGCCAGATACAGATTCTAATACCGAATCATTTAATTTACCAAACGAATCTTGAGCAGCTGTAAAATGATGATGCAGTTTATTACCGTATATTTGCATTAATAGCGCCATAAAAGGTAACGGAATAATCGCTAGTAATGTTAATTTCCAAGAAATCGTAAATCCCATCATACATATTATTGTCGCTGTAAATAAAATAGAATCTGCAAAAGATAAAATACCGAATCCAGCAGTAAGCGAAATAGCTTTTAAATCATTTGTAGCGCGAGCCATTAAATCTCCTGTCCGATTCTTTTCAAAGAATGTCGGCGTCATTTTCACTAAATGTGCCATAAAACTGTAGCGCATTTTTCTTTCTAAAATAAACGCTCCACCATATAAATTTGATTGCCAAAAATACCCCATACAATAAACGATTATTGCTATACCACTTAACGCCGCAATATACATAATTAATTGATCTGTCGTTAGTGTCTGCTGATGAATTGCATCAATTGTCATTCCGACAAGTTTAGGAGGCAATACTTCCAGCAAATTAACCACACATAATAAAGCAATTGCAATTGTATATCGCTTCCAATGCTCTTTAAAAAACCAAGCAAGTTTTCCATATATACCAAACATTTTTTCCCCTCCAAAATAAGTCATCTTTACATTTCTCATATGTGTATTGCATAAATAGACAACAAAAAAGCCTCCGCAATAGACACGAAAGCTTTTAAGTACAAACACATATAAAAGCGCACGCCGCGGTAGAAGCAGCATGCGCACAAAATCATCATAATAATAAAGAGATCTACTTATTTTGTACGAGCTGCATGATATTTAATTAATAATGATTCAATCACATTTAACTTACTCATAGTCATCCAGCCCTCCTTTTCTTAATATATTGATTATACTATATAAGTTTGAATTTAATGTCAATTTATTTTTTCCTTTTATTAGCCTATTTTACCCATACCCTCTTAAATGAGATTAATGAACGTTACAAATTATAAAAAGGTTTTAAAAGAATATATGCGGGTAGAAAAAGAACAAGCATAATACAAAAGGGGTAGTTCAAATTGAAAACAATCATAGATACTAACATCAAAACAAGTACGAGGCTTCCAATCCAAAACATTGTGAGTGTATATAAAGAAATTAAAGAACAAGGTGCAGAAGTATACTTCATACAGCATCAAGAGATGGTAGCTGTCTCGAAACTTTCAAAACTTATTGCATTCATGCTCACAGTTGATGAAAAAGCACCTATTAAAATGATCATTCAAGGTAACCACGCTCAAAAATTAAAACAACGTCTTAAAGAAAAGTTAGAAATTCAACCATCCATTGTTTTTAGCAGATAATGTAACAATAATACATGAAATACGTTCTTACTTTAATATAACAATTAAGCGGCTATTGCTGCTTTTTGTTTGAGAATTTTTGGGAAATATTACAATTACACCTTGTAATACGATGTACATCGTATTACAATATTTAGCAAGAAGGATGTGATAACCATGGATAAAGAAATTTTAAAAGGAAGTATCGATATTCTATTGCTATCCCTCATTTCTCAAAGAGATTGTTATGGATATGAAATGGCAAAATCATTAAAAGAAAATAGCTCTTATGTGTACAATATGAGCGAAGGCACATTGTATCCAGCTCTTAAACGATTGGAGCGGAAAGAATGGGTCATTTCATATTGGAAGGAAATTGATGGCGGAAACCGTAGAAAATATTATCAAATTACGGATGACGGAAAGAAACAATTACAAAGTAAGTTAAAAGACTGGAATCTTGTTCAAGAACTTATTCAAAAAAGTTCGGAGGGATTAACATGAAGAATCTCTCAAAATATGTGCAACAAATTTTAGATCAAACAGATTGTACAAAAGAAGAAAAAGAAGATTTAGCTGAGGAACTCCTCATACATTTAGAAATATTAACACAAGAACATATAGATAACGGTTTATCAGAGGAAGAAGCAATCCAACAAGCAATGATGTCCTTTGGCTTAGAACAAGATATAGGCTCACAACTACAACAAGCATTATTTCCTTACCGAAGATACTTGTTAATCGCTCTTGGATTAGGCTTTATAGTGTTAAATTATTCAATCTTTACCGTTTTACTACTAGAAATGCAAGAAGCGGAAAGTTATACCTTAATCTTTAACATCCTAATCGGTTTATGTTTTTTATTTATAACAGCTTTTCCTACGTTTTCACTTAGAAGAAAAATATTAATTAATAGCACAATCGTTCTATTCTTAATGGGTTCCACAATTAATATTCTTAATCTTCTGTATTCTAATTTATTCATTAGCAATATACTTTTGTTCCTTAGCGTATTATTAGCACTAGTAGCGATCGCTCTACTTTATATTACAACTCTTCACAGAACATCTAGCGATCACATCCAGCACTCATCTAGAAAACACATACACATTATTAATATTACAACCGGTATAATCATCGCTATTTGTTCGATTTTTTTCGGATTTGGTTTCTTAATCATGGTTGGTGTAGTAAAACAAGCCATTTTCATTCTTGCCATTCCAATATGTACTTGGGCATTATTATACTGGATTCAATTCCACTATTATTTTCGCCTAAAGAAAACAACCTATGTCTTTACCAGCATATCGGTAATTGCCGCCTCATTAATTGTAGTAGGTATTCTGTATATGTTGGTTCAAAGTTTGATTTCATAAGGAGACTATTTTTATGAATAAGAAAACGGTTTTATTGTTCTCAAGCGTAATTGTCATTATAACCAGTGTTTTTCTACTCATAGGAAACGCTTTGGAAAAACCTATAAACGAAAGAGCAAAAGGAATAGGTGATGTATTTACAATCTCTTCGACCAACCAAATGGCTTATGTGGTTTATGAACAAGGTAAACCTGTACTATACGTTGCAAATGAAAAAGGGCAAAACGCTAAAAAAATCGATACGATAAGTAATAAATATACAATCGATCATCTTGCCTTCTCACCAGATAACAATAAAATTGTATATTCCATTCTAGAAAAGGAGATTGAAGATCAACAAGCTCAAATTCTAGAATATGATTTTCGTACAAATCAGCGAACTGTTCTATTTGAAAAAGCTGATGATATTAGTGATTCTTACTACGCAAGTGATAGTTCATCACTTGTTTTTGTTGAATATATTCGTGAAGAAAACCCTGATTTATCTACTTATGAAATTTTTAAGTACAATCCAAGAACAAAAGATAAAAAGCCTTTAACAAGCTTAAAAAGTAAGAGTTTTATATCAATTCAAGTCTCTAAGGATGGTAAAACACTGTACTATAAATTAGGTGGAGATACTAACAACTTCGATGAACAGCCTATGAAACAGCAATTATACAAAGTCTCTCTAACACATCCCAAAGTAGTCGTGAAAATTCCTACTCCAACGACTGAGATACTTGAGTTTTCATTCTCTTCAACTGGTGAAGAATTAATTTATAATTCGATTGTTAATAGTGATAGCGGTGATACTTTTGAATACGAACTGTTATCATGGAATATAAAAACACAAAAAGAGAAGCAACTGACACATTACGGTGATTACGTTAATCAACCACTTTTTTCCAATGATGATTCAAAAATCTATTTCATGCATTACGAAAATCGGCCGGATAAAAATAACCCGAACTATTTAATAAAATTGAAAGACGTTAAAACAAATAAGTTTTTCACAATTAAATAAGAGGGTGTCCCATAAGGTAATGGTGTTTTAGATTTTCACATAGGCGTTCGTCTAATTTAAATGGGTATACATGAAATTTTATCTTTCCCAAAAGCGCCAAAGGTGGCATTTTCAACATACTCAGCAAGCATAACAAATTACTCGTAACCTATAACGAAGGGCTAAAAAGCGTAA
>NZ_JBALMO010000022.1:0-4840 GCF_036963345.1 Bacillus sp. JJ722 | reverse complement strand
CACTTTTCGGACAGCCCTCTTTTTCTATAATTTAAGCAACTCTTCTCAATAACACCCTTGAAGCTGCCGTATATAACATTACTACTAAAACTGCACAAAGAATAAAGCTAGGCAACATATACGTACCATTATAAATTGCTGAAAACAATGCAACCGGTTGACCTTCAGGAGCACCCGATCCAAAGAAAATGATTCCCGTAGCAAAATGACAAAGATATCTTAGTCCGCTACCAATAAACACCCCTAAAATCATTTGGCTAATAGCTTTACTTCTATTCCCATTGGCGAATCCATCGCTGATTCCTTTTGCAAATATCCCGGCAAAACCAACTACTGTAAATGCAAAGAAATAATCAATAAATCCTTGTACTGGGTGCATAATATAGGCCTGACCTAAAACAACTTGGAGCATACCTAAAAGAAACCCTGTTAATAAACCGCCTTTTAATCCCCAACGAAATGCCATTAAAAACACAGGTAACATGGCAATCGAAACGGATCCACCTTGAGGCCAAATTCTTGAAAAGACAAAATTAGACACCAAGTCTAACAATAAAGCTAGTGCTGCAAAAACAGCCACTTCAACCATAAATAATGTTTTGTTCTTCATATTCATTCTCCCTTACTTCCAAAAGAGAAAAAAAACGAGAGAGTTCTATACCTTCATTATTTTTCTACAATAACAAAAAAACAATGAAGGATGGAAATGGACACCTACATTGTTTAATCCATAACCACATCCCTACGCTAGTATTAACTAACAGGTTCATAGGGTCTGAACTATTACGTTCACTCTCAGCCTCGGCTCCCCTTGTGGACGATATGATATTTAATAACTATTACTCTACAACCTTTTAATGGGAATTTCAATCTTTTTCCCTCGCGCAACTTCTTTTGCTCTTTTCAATAAGACTGAAAGCATACAATTCTTGTGAGTATTACATACAATGTTGCTCTAGACACACATGAATTTCGTTTGTTATCTTTATTTAGCAAAGTAAAGAAAAACATTTATTTACACTATTCTTTAAGAAATAAATCATTGCTAAAACGAGCCTAATCAACATTCATTGGATAGGCATTGTTTCCATTTGAAAATTCAGTCAAAAACAAAGGAGGCGGACATAATGTCAAAGGACAAATCACTTGAAAATTTAGCTCAAAAAGGAGCATGGATTAGTATATTAGCATATCTGTTAATGTCTACTATTAAACTTTCAATTGGATTCTTTGGTCATTCTGAAGGATTATGGGCTGATGGATTAAACAATTCCACCGATATCATTGCCTCAATAGCTGTATTGATTGGTCTAAAAATTTCCGTTAAACCGCCTGACGAAGATCACTTATATGGACATACAAGAGCTGAAACAGTAGCATCATTAGTAGCAGCTTTTATTATGATGACTGTAGGAATAAGTGTAATTGCACAAGCTTTTCAGTCACTAGTTGATAAAGGAACTGAAGAGCCTTCTCTTATGACAGCAATCGCTGCAGCTTTTTCAGCATTATTTATGTTTGGCATCTATAAATATAATAAACAATTAAGCATTAAAACGAATAATGCTTCTTTATTTGCGGTTGCAAAAGATAATCTTTCTGATGCACTCGTTAGTATTGGTGCTCTTGTAGGTATAATCGGAACTTGGATTGGAATTAATTGGTTAGATACAGTTGCCGCAATTATTGTTGGTTTTATTATTTGTAAAACCGCCTGGAGTATATTTTTTGATGCTTCGCATAGTTTAACAGATGGCTTTGATCAAGAGTTGCTAGTTTCGATTAAGGGCACTATCGCTTCAACACCTGGTGTATTATATACATGTGATCTAAAAGGGAGAATGCATGGTAATGAAGTTTTGATTGAGGCTACCATTCAAGTAAATAAATCCCTAAATGTAATTGATAGTCACAACATATCGGATCATGTAGAACATCAATTGTTAGAAAAACATGGTATACAACATGCTTTAATCCATGTAGAGCCCTACTTATAATTACAAAACTTTAAACTTTAGCCTAAATAGGTATAACGAATCGTATTTTATAATATTTCCACCTTAAAAAGAGGAATTATAATCATAAACCAAGAATACCTTTTTACAAAAAGTGGTGCAATCAAATTGTAGCTCCATTCACTTTATATTTATAAAAATGATGGAGCTATTTGTATAGTAAAAACTACCGACTACAAATGTATCTATTCAATCTTACATGATTGCTGTGATACTCTTGAATCAATTTACTCACCTTATTTTAGAAGGAAAATGTTATTATTTATATAATCCATACTATATTTTTCTCAACCAACTTTTCACATAACATATACAATTTTTATTTTCTTTTGATAAGGTCCAACTTATATCATATTAACTGGGGGTGTTTACAAAAATGCATGTAGAAAATGAAGTGATTATTCACTTTTTACAAAAACATGAAGAGGACATTTATCATTCTTGGAAAGATAAATTGACATTTTCACCAGATGAAGCTTTAAAGGAGTCGATGCTAAATAATTCACGCACTACATATGCCTTATTCCTATTAAAATTACAGCATCCAAATTTAGATTTGTCAGAGCAAATAAATGGGTTAGCAATGAAAATTGCATCAGAAAGAGTTAGAACTGGAGTACATATACGGAACGTTCTTAGTAATATATCCATAGTAAAAAAACAAATTGCAGACAGTATTAATCAGCATTTCAAAGGTATTTCTCAATTTGATCAATGGATGATTGAATTGGAAAACACATTTGATTCTTTAATATTTTATACAGCTTCCTCTTTTGCTGATTTGCAAAACGAAATCATTCAAAAGCAAAATGAAATATTATCTGAGGCTCATAAAGAGAGGTTAACTTTACTTGGTCAAATGACATCTAGTTTTGTTCATGAATTCAGAAACCCTCTTACATCAATAAAAGGCTTTATTCAGTTATTAAAAGCTGAGTACCCTAACTTGAATTACTTAGATATTATTTATAGTGAACTTGAACAATTAAATTTAAGAATATCTGAATTTTTAGCTATTTCACGCAAAGATGAAATAGATCGAAAAGTCGTTGTTTTTACATTAGATCGATTAATAGACGAGGTCATTACATTCCTATATCCAAGTATTGTTGATATCAATGTTCATGTTGAGACATTTGTGGAGGAGAATATTTTTATTCTTGGGCAACTTGAAGAAATTAGACAAGTATTACTAAATATCATATTTAATGCATTAGATGTTTTGAACACCACACCAAATCCAACCATAACTATTACAAGCCAACAAATGGACGCTCATATGGTTCAATTAAAGATTACAAATAACGGACCACAAATCAGTGAAGACCTAATCGAAGACATTTTCAAACCATTTATTACAACAAAAGCTGTTGGAACGGGTCTAGGTCTGTTCGTATGCAAACAAATTATTGAAAGACACGATGGAACTTTAATATGTGTATCTTCTGAAGCTTGTACATCTTTTATAATCACCTTACCAGTAGCCCACTGTACATAACATTAGAAATAGAAAAAGAGACTGCAAGAAAGAATAGCCCTTCTGACAATCTCTTTTTCTAATATTTAACCTAGTGGATAGCCCTCTTCTTAAATCTTCCGCCTCGAACTTCAGAAATATTCGCAACGGCTAAAAATGCATCTGGATCAATTTCTTCCACAATTGATTTCAATTTTGCTTCTTCCAGACGTGTTATAACTGTAAAGATTACTTTCTTTTCATCTCCAGTGTAAGCACCTTCACCAGTTAAATATGTAACGCCACGACCAAGACGAGCTAAAAGCGCTTCTCCAATTTCCACATGATAGTCACTTATAATCCATGCAGATTTCGATTCATCCAGGCCTTGTAGCACAGTATCAATTGTTTTATAAGCTACAAAGTAAGCAAGTAACGAATACATCGCTCGGTCCCAGCCATAAACAAACCCTGCACTACCTAAGATGAAAATGTTTACAAACATAATCATTTCCCCAACGGAAAATGGCAATTTTTTATTGAAAACAATGGCCAATATTTCTGTACCATCCAACGAACCACCATTCCTCATAACAATTCCAATACCGACCCCGATTAATGCCCCACCGAATAAAGCAGCCAACAGTACATCTTCAGTGAAAACAGGCATGCCATGAAGCAATGAAATACTAATTGATAGGACAATAATTCCATACATCGTTGACAGAGCAAAGGTTTTTCCTATCTGCTTATAACCGATGAAGAAAAACGGTATATTGAAAAGAAAGATAAATACGCCCAAGCTAACCCCTGATAAATGTGAAGTAATAATCGATATACCCGTTATTCCACCATCAATTACCTGGTTAGGTACAAGTACGCTTTCTAATCCTATCGCCATGAGAAGAGCACCAATCGTGATAAATAAAATACGTTGAGCAATTCTCCTTTTAGTTAAACCCCTATGCTTTATTTTTTTGATTGTTTCTTTATTTATGGTATCCAATAAACCATCCTCCTTATTGTCATTTATTTTTTATTAAAATCGATTATAACTTAAAAAATAATTACTAAGGAAACACTCTCGTCCCTCATCAATCATTATATGTAAAAAATAGTTTTTTACTGATACTTATCGCTTATTTAGCTTCTTTGATTTAGCTTTTGTTAAGAAGAGACATCTAAGAATGAATTAAATGGATAAAAACCATCCGAAGAATTTGAGTTATTTAGAAGGAGAATTATATAGTTTTTCATTTTATGTAGATAATATTTTACCTATTTATAATGATAACGTAATTTTTTGCTCAGTGAAACCGATATGCATTATTTCATATAAAAAGTGTTACTTCTAATAAAGTGAAACTTT
>NZ_JBALMO010000021.1:0-18125 GCF_036963345.1 Bacillus sp. JJ722 | reverse complement strand
GGGCGCTGGAGCTAGACAAAAAGAAAAGCGGAAGCGCCTGGTTAGCTCCGTATGGACCAAAGAGACGGCAGTCGATTCGATGTTGCTTTCTTAAACTGAAAAAAGTCCTCTCCACATAAATCAAAGAGAAGACTTTTACTTATCCTAAACTTTATTGTTCTATCATGCTTCTAATTGTCGATTCATTGACGTTATGAAGGGCCATAATCCATCCGCTCCAGCTTCCAGCGCAGTAGCGCCTAACCGATTTGCCCAATAACTTTCATTACCAAACTCATCTCTCCATGCCCAAAGCCTTCTCGTACTATGTTGTAAGGCATGTTCATCCGTAAACCCTATAGCACCATGTATTTGATGCGCAATAGGCACGCCTTTACTTACTGCTTCACCTACTCTGATTTTCGCTGACATAATTTGTTGCTCACCAGTTCCCGCTTCAAAAGCTTTGACGGCTAACTCCGTAATGGCACTTGCCGCTATTACTTCTCCAGTTAAAACGGCGATTTGTTGTTGAACCGCTTGGAATCTCGCAATTGGACGTCCAAACTGAATGCGCTCGGTTGAATACATTACCGTTAAGTCTAACATTCTTTCAAGCGCACCTGTCATTTGGATTGCACGTACAAGAGCTCCCTCAAACATCCATTTCTCTTCTGTAAAATCTTCTAGTCTACAGACTTGATGATCAGGAACATCCACATCATTCAAAATTACCGTATTTCTTGGTTCACCTGCTAGATTTTCACCATATTCAATTTGACAAGCTTTAGAATCAATAACGCCTAACATGGTCTCTTGCCCATAACGGCCAATGATTAGTATAGATTCTGCACATGCAGCCCACGGTACATTATAAGCCGAGCCTGACACGTTCCAGCCAGTGGCTGTTTGGTTAAAAGTAAGACCATGCTGATTGAGAACTACTGTAGCTGGCTGCTCTATTAATGTCATCCTCGCTTTAGCTAAAATCCAATTGGCCGTTAGCGTTTCAGCAATGGGAATCGGTGCAGCGAACTTTCCAGCAATGCGTAATACGGCAAATGCGTCCGCTATACTACCACCTGATCCACCCGACTCTTCTGGAATGCCTATTGAAGTCAAACCTGTCTCGACCAACGTCGCCCACAATTCGGTTGGACATACGCCTCGTTCAGCACGCTCTAACACCTCTTTCGTGCATAAATCTTGCATGATTTTCTCGGCTGTTTTTTTAATGATTTGACTAATTTCATTCATCGAATTCCAACCCCCTTCGCTATAATGCCACGTAAGATTTCCGTTGTTCCGCCGCGAAGAGTATATCCTGGTGAATGCAAGATGGCTGTGGCTAACATGCTTTTATAAACAGAAGGGACAGGTTCTCCCACAGATACGAGTAACCGAGCAGTTTCACCGATTTGACTCTCAAAATGCGTACCTAAATCTTTAACTAATGCAGCTGTTATATCTGGCGTAACACCTTGCTCTAATAAACCAGCTACTCCTAATGACATTTCACGCAAAGTCGTCAATCGGGCAACAAGTTGTCCTATCGCAACATTTGCCATTTCATTAGAAGGACGTTGTTGCAACACTCTAATTAGCTCTGTAAACAATGGAAAAGTACTTAAAAAACGCTCTGGACCACTGCGTTCATACGCTAACTCAGCCATACTTTGCTTCCAGCCATCACCAATATTACCAATCGCCATGCCATCAGGAATAAATACATCTTCTAAAATAACTTCATTAAAATGATGCTCGCCTGTCATGAGTCGAATCGGGCGAATTGTTACTCCGTCAGCAGATAAATCTACTATCAATTGACTCAATCCGTCATGCTTTTTATCTGTTTTGACTGCTGTACGACACAATGTCACCATATAATGTGAATAATGAGCACCACTCGTCCAAACTTTGCTACCGTTCAACAACCAACCTCCGTCTACTTTTTTAGCAGTTGTTGAGATAGAGGCTAAATCCGAGCCTGTATTAGGTTCACTAAGCCCGATGGCGAAATAGGTTTCACCGCGTACAATTCCAGGTAGAATCTGTCTCCTTTGCTCTTCCGTTCCGTAACGAAGTAATAGCGGGCCTGATTGGCGATCTGCAAACCAGTGAGCTGCAACAGGCGCCCCAAAAGCTAATAATTCTTCGGTAACAACATAGCGCTCTAAAGCTGACCGTTCAGCTCCACCATATTGTTTTGGCCAAGTCATACCAAGCCATCCTTTCTGACCTAATTTTCGACTAAATTCTGGTTCAGCTTTACTTAGCCATGAATCGCAATGAGGCACAAAGCTTCCTTCCTCCATTTCTTTCTTTAGAAAAGCTCTCACTTCGTGCCTTAATTGCTCTGCTTGTTCCGATAACTGCACTGAATTCAATTCCAAACCTTTCATCAAAACGATTCACCCCCGATTTTTCACACCAATATACGTTATTGAAATTTTGGCTTGCGCTTCTCAATGATGGCATTCATACCTTCTTCATAATCTGGATGCTCAGTCACCAATCCCATAAAAGAAGAAACCATATCCAGTGATGTACGTAAATCCGTTCTTTGTCCTTGGTAGACTGTGCGTTTAATCAATCGAATAGCTTGTTGTGGCCCCTCCGCAAACGTAGTTGCTAATTTGTTCACTTCATCCATTAAGTCATCATGGGCAACATATCTTGTAATCAACCCTAATTGGCTCGCTTCTTCTACATCGATAATTCTTCCTGTCCATAATAATTCAAGTGCTTTATCAAGACCTATTAATCGCGGCAGATAATATCCACCACCATCTCCTGGTACAATCCCTACTTTCACATAACCTTCCCCAAATCGCGCTTGGCTTGAAGCAATACGTAGATCACATTGCAGCGTCATATCTAAGCCTGCTCCAATGGCATCACCGTTAATTGCCGCAATCGTTGGTTTATCGATTTCCTCCATTAGTAATGGAATACGTTGAACATGCTTCCATAAACTATTCTTTCTTGCTAAACCCGTTGTTGAAAAATCTTCTTCACGCCCATTTAAATCAAGAAAACCTAAGCCTTTTTGCATTGATTTTATATCTCCACCTGCACAGAACGCCTTACCGTTACCTGTGATCACCAATACACGAATGTCATCGTTATCTCTCACTTCTTCAAGTGCTTTAATCCATAGTTCAATCATTTCTACACTAAATGCGTTGCGGGCTTCTGGACGATTTAAAGTAATCGTCGCGATACCGTCTTTCACTTCAAACAATAAATCTGTCATTACGTCACATCCTATTTCTACGTTTTTTTTAACATTCAAGTAAATAGTGTCTATTGAAAGTGTTGTATTAAGACAATTGTTGAGATATCATTTCAGCCGTTTCTTTAACATGTTGAATATACGTTTCTACTTCTGACTCGTTAATACGAACAGTCGGAATCATTAAGGAAACAGTCGCGATAATTTGTTGAAAGCGATCCCTAATAGGTGCACTAATGGAAAAGGCTCCAATTACCCGTTCACCATTACTAATGGCGTACCCTTGCTTACGAATCTTTATTAACTCTTGCTGCAAATATGCTTTATCAATAATCGTTTCTTGTGTAATGGCCTGCAATTCAATAGATTGTAATAATTTTGCAAGGTCATCTTCAGGAAGAAATGCCATCAAACACTTAGCGGATGCTCCCGCATATAAAGGAGAGTATTGTCCAATATAGGTAAGGCTTCTTAATTCATGATGACTTGCCACATAGCCAATACATTTCCTTTGATTTTGATCAATAATACTTAAAGAGACCGTCTCATTGAATAAACTATTTAACCTACTCATATACGGTTTAGCAATTGATAGCAAGCTAGAATTCAATTCAACTAGATTGCCAAGAAAGTAAAGTTCCATACCTAGCTGATATGTCTTTCTTTCCTCATTTTTTTCAATCATTCCATATTGTATGAGCGTATTTAATATTCTTTGAAGACTTGATTTAGATAACCCTAACTTTCGGTGAAGATCAGCTAGTGATAATTCTTTGTCTTTACGGGAAAATGCTTTCAATATAGTGATAGCACGACTGATGGTTTGCATAGAATCTTCTTTTGACATGTACACACCCACTCCAAATTTAAAATAGTAATATATGATTTCGTATGAAAAGGACGAATTACTTCATAATCGCAATAGGTGTCACTATTTACAAAAAAACTTTTATGCAAATACCAACTGTTTTGAGTCATGTTTTCATACTTATATAAAGTGAAACTTTAATCGGTGGGGGGTCTTCCATCCCCCACCGATTATTAGTTGAACCAATCGGGTTCTTACTGGCGCTTTATCTCCCACTTAAACGTCTTCGCTTTTACTTTCTTTTTGAAGTGGGAGTCTTAGCGCCAGTTAGAACGGGACAAACATTTATGTAGGTTGATTCTAATGAGTTGAGTAATTTAATAGATGAGGATTGTTGCTATCGTTATGTGTAAGACATTTACGTGTTAAATAACACCTTCAGATCGTAATCTTTCAATATCTTTCATACTTAAGCCTAGTTCTTCTTGAAGAAATAATTCTGTATGTTCACCTAGAAGCGGAGGATGCTTGTGTATGGTGAGTGGTGTTTTTGAAAAGCAAATTGGATTTCGAACCAATCTGACTTTTCCTAATGTAGGATGAGAAATCTCTTGAACCATTTCTCTTGCTTGTACTTGTGGATGATTGAATGCTTGTTCTACATTGTTCACTGGACCCGAAGGAATACCAAATGATGATAGCAACTGGAACCACTCATCCGCACTCTTTGTAATAAAGATTTCCTGAAGCTTCTGCGTCATGTCCTCTCTATTAGCAACTCGCGCACTATTGGTTCGATATCTTTCATCGCTTTGCCATTCTGGTCGATGTAGCAAGTCACATAGCTTTAGAAATTGTGCATCATTACCTACCGCAATCATCATCGGTCGGTCACTGCACTGAAATACTTGATAAGGAACGACACTATTATGCTGATTACCAATTCGCGTCGTGACTTCATTCTTCATTAGAAAAATACTTGCAATATTCGCAAGCGAACTCATTTGTACATCTAGTAACGAGATATCAATGTGCTGCCCTTCTCCACCTTGATCTCTTTGTCTTATTGCAGACAAAATACTGATTACAACATACAGTGAGCTGAACATATCAACGACCGGAACGCCTACCCTTGTTGGTTCATCATCCCGCTTACCCGTTATATCCATCAAACCGCCAATTGCTTGAATGACAGGATCAAAACCCGGCTCTTCTCGATACGGACCTGTTTGACCATATCCAGTAACAGAACAAAGGATAATAGCAGGATTTACTTTCTCTAATTCCTTGTAACCAATACCTAACCGATCTAGCGTACCTGTTTTAAAGTTTTCAATGACAACATCCGCTTTTTTGACGAGTTCTAATAAAAGATCTTTGCCCTCTTTAGTCTTCAAATCAAGCGTAACCGAGCGTTTATTTCGATTAGCTGTAAAGTAGTATGTACTTTCACTACCAACATATGGAGCCCAATCGCGCATGCTATCTGTACCCTTTGGTGATTCAATTCGAATCACATCTGCACCTAAATCGCCTAATATCATGGAACCAGCTGGAGCAGCATAAATTCGAGACAAATCCAAAACCTTAATATCCGTTAACGGTACGTTCAAAATGTATCCCTCCAAATTTCTTTATCTAGAACAACTCCATTTCATTTTTATTCACGAGATGTTATACCGATAATCGGTATAACATCTCGATAATCAATATTTTACCATAAATTCAATATAAACCCTTAAAATACTTTTCGACCTTTATCTTTAAAAATCAACAAAAACCCTTTAAAAGATTGATTGTCAACCAACCTCTTAAAGGGTTCTGCAAAACTTCTTATATTCCGCATTCTATCATTCAAACCCACAAACCTCCGCTAATAGATCTACAAGATGCAAGCTTCGTATTTGTTTTGAGCATCCTTGCCTTTCAATACCTAAGCTCATTTGTAAGTGACAACCAGGATTAGCCGTCACGACAGTAGTTGCTTTCGCTTCCTTTACCTTCTCCATTTTATGATCAAGAATTTGCATCGACTCATCGAAATGCAAGAGATTATAAATACCGCCTGAAGCACAGCAACGATCAGCACCTTCCATTTCTACATACGTTGCACCAGGAATAGATTGTAACAACATACGAGGCTCTTTACTTACCTTCTGAACATTTCTTAAATGACATGAATCTTGATAAACGACGATACCATTCCAGTTCTTTTTAAATGGAAGAGGGCCGTATTGATAAAGAAGTTGGCTAATATCTTTTGATTTATTAACAAACTGTCGAGCTGATTCGACCCACTCCGTATCCTGTGCTAATAAGTGGTCGTATTCACTCAAAGCTGCTCCGCATCCACCTGCATTATTTACATAATAGTCCGCACCGCTTTCTTGAAACGCTTGAATATTCGCTTTCGCTAGCTCTCTTGATTTATCTATAGCACCTTGATGAGCGTGTAATGCACCGCAACACGTTTGTTTCTCAGGAATAGCAACTTCACAGCCTACAGATGTTAACAGTTCGATGGTCAAACGATTCGTTTTCGACATAACCGCATCCATAATACAGCCCACAAATAAAGCAACCCGTGCTTTCGTAACACCTTTAGCAGGAAATACTATTCCTCTAGATATTCTTTGCTTTGGAGATTCAACAGCAGGTAAGATTTTTTCCATTTGCGCTAATGGCTCTGAAATCTTATCCATTACCTTTGTTTTTTGCACAAGTTTATTCAGGCCCGTTTTTTGATAGATCCAAACCATATTTCCGACGACTCTCATTCGTTTCGGATAAGGAAATAAATGATGCAGTGCTGTTGTTCTCAGCAAAGATGCGCCTGATTTTTTCTCTTTTGTTTGGACTTCAGCAATTGCTTCTTTTGCTACTTCTAACATATGCCCATATGGAACACCAACCGGACATGCCACTTCACACGCCCGACATCCTAAACATAAATCAATCGGATCTGCTAAATGCTCTTCTACATCAATTTTTCCTTCTGTAGCCATCTTCACGAGATTAATTCTTCCACGAGGTGATGCCGATTCTTTCCCCATCGATACATAGGTTGGACAAGCGGGTAAGCAATAACCACATTGCACACATTGATTTGTCCATTCATATGTTTCATCTAATAGTTTTTGAACCGTTTTATTCGGATGCTTACAGGCTGGTTCCGTTAATTTACCCATTTATGTAAGCACCACCTTTGTTTGTCCTGGTATCGGAAAAATTTTTCCAGGATTGAGAATGTCATTAGGATCCCAAGCTTCTTTAATTTTTTTCATCATTAAGACGCCTACTTCACCAAGTTCCATCTCCATATAGGGTGATTTCAATGTTCCAATACCATGCTCTCCCGAAAGTGTACCACCTAGTTCAACAGCTGCTTTAAATATTTCACTAACGGCATCTTCAACCTTCTTCATTTCCTCTATGTTTCGCTTATCTGTAATAATATTCGGATGCAAATTTCCATCTCCAGCGTGACCAAAGACAACTAGGTTCAATTCATATTTCTCGCGAATTTGCTTTAATCGTTCCATCATAGCTGGAATTTGGCTTCTTGGAACCGTTGCATCTTCGGAGATTTTAGTTGGTCCCATTTGTGTAATCGCTGGTGAAACCATCTTCCTTGCATGCCAGATTTTCGTTCGTTCTTCTTCATTCGCCGCCACACTCACAAGAGATGCACCAACTTCTTTACAAAGAATCTCACATTGTTTAATTTCTTCTTCAATAGCAGAGGGATGACCGTCTACCTCAATAATAAGCAATGCTTCCGCATGGATGGGAAGTCCAGAAGAGCTGTAGTTTTCCACAGCACGAATACAAGCGTTATCCATTAACTCAATAGCACTTGGCAAAATCCCTGCTGATAAAATATTTGAAATCGCACGGCCTGAATCTACTAATTTATCAAAATGGGCTAGCAACGTTTTTCGAGATAACGGTTTTGGTATGAGCCGCATCGTTGCTTCTGTTACAATCCCTAAAGTTCCCTCTGACCCAACAATTAGCCTCGTTAAATCATAGCCTGTAACATTCTTGACCGTCTTTCCCCCAGTTCGAATAATCTCGCCTGTTGGCGTAACAACTTCTAATCCAATGACATATTCTTTCGTTGTTCCATACTTTAATCCTTTAGGGCCACTCGAATTTTCTAATAGATTCCCACCGATGGTTGCCACATTGGAGCTACTAGGGTCTGGCGGATAAAATAAACCTACTTCTTCGGCTTTATTATGTAACGTCGCCGTAATAACACCTGGTGAAACAATCGCTAGCATATTCTCCCGATCAATTTCTAGTTTCTTATTCATTTGAGACATATCTAATACCATGCCCCCTTTAACAGGAAGCGGACCACCACTAAGCGATGTGCCTGATCCACGAGGATACACAGGGATTTTATATTTATTTGCCAGCTTAACTAGCTCACTGATTTCAACGGTATTTTTCGGTTGGATAACTATATCCGGTAAATACTGTCCGAAAGACGCATCATAGCTATACGAATATCTCTCTGATAGATCAAGAAAAATTCGTTCCTGCGAGACTATATTTTTCATTTTCTCTAGTATTTCTTGTTCCATCTAAGGTCACTTCCTTTGATTTACTTAATAGCTTACCAATTCGCCCGTCGATATAATGGTAATATTATATTTAGGAGGGATTATTATGAAAGTAGCATGTATTCACGCCACTACAACTGCTTTAAATCCAATTGAACAAGCCTTCCATAAAGAAGCACCAGATGTTGAACTGCTGCATTTTATGGATACTGGTTTACTAGAATTACTTGAACAAAGCGGATCGCTTACCGCTGATATTACTCGTCGGTTTTCTCTACTAATCAACCTAGCTATTCAATCAAATGTTGATGCCATCCAACTAACTTGTTCAGCTTTCAATACACTTACCTATGTTATTCAACCTCTTTACGATGTTAAACTCTTTCGTTCTGACGAAGCGATGCTAGATACAGCACTGGCTTACAAGCGTGTCGGTTTAATTTCAACTGTTCGTGAGACACCTGTTGCTCTGTCTCGTTATCTGAAAGAGAAAAATCCCGAGATTATCATAGAATCTCAAGTAGATCCCGGAATCATCCACTTCCTTTCTCAAGGCCGACAAGAAGACCATGATGAAAGAGTGCGCAATATGATTCTTGCAATGGATGGTAAAGTGGATGTGATTGTTCTATCGCAATACAGCATGGAACATGTAGCAGACCAAGTGCAGACAACTGTTCCTATTCTGACAGCTCCACTTGCTTCAGCAAAAAGGTGCGTTGCCTATTTACGCAGTACGCATTCTTAAATACGAATGCTCCGCAGTAGAATAAGAACTACTACGGAGCAATGTTTCACATATATAAGACTCTTTTACTTAATGAGTACCTCCAAAAGCCTTCCCTACTCCTTGCAGTTTCTCTAGAATGACAATCAAAATAATCGAAATAAAGATTACTACACTAGAGACGGATGCCACGATTGGATTATATGAATCTTGCATCTGAGAGAAAATCTCGATTGGCAGTGTACGCATATCCGATGACACCATAAACAATGAAATTGTTACATTATCAAAGGATGTTAAAAAGGCAAATAGCGCTCCCGAAATAATAGCTGGACGTATTAGTGGAAGTGTTACTTTCCAAAATACTGTTATGGGGCTTGCGCCAAGTATGGCTGCCGCTCGCTCCAAATTATAATCAAAACCACTAAGTCCTGTTAACACTAGTCGGATAACGTAAGGAATACAAATAACGATATGCGCTAATAAAAAACCAGTCGAAGTTCCAGCAAGCATTAATGGTGTAAAGTAAATAAGTAATGCGATACCAAGTACAAGCTGTGGAACACTTAAAGGTGCCGTAAGCAAAGATGTAATATATGATTTACCCGGAATATCATACTTTGCAATCGCTAATGCGCCAAGTGTGCCAAATAATACAGAGAAGAAAGCTGCTAATAAAGCAAACTTGACACTATTTAATAACGCTTCCGTAAACTCAGGACGATCTAACAATGCCGTATACCACTGAATAGAGAACCCCTCTGGTGGAAAACTCGGATAGCTCGCACTTGTAAATGAAGCTGGGATAACAACAATTAGCGGAAGCAAGATGTAAATGATACTGATAATCGCGACCATAAGGCGAAGTGAACTTAAACTCTTCATTATCGGAATACCTCCTTAAACTTGCTCAACTCAAAGCCGCGCGTAAAGAGCATTACGATAACAAGCGTTGTTGCTAATAGAACATATGAAATAGCAGATCCAAATGTCCAACGTAATAAGTTGTTAATTTGGTCATATGCTACAACTGGCATCATTGGTACGTTCGCTCCTCCCATAAGAGAAGGTGTAACATAGGCACTCATAGAAAGACTGAATACTAACACACAGCCAGAAACAATACCTGGTAAGCTTAGCGGCAATGTAACAGAGAAGAAATTGCGCATCGGACTTGCTCCAAGAATCGCACTTGCTTTCTCTAATGATGGATCAATATTATACAAACTTGTTGCAATGGCTAAAATCATAAATGGTAAATACGCATTTGAAAGACCAATAACAACACCAATTTCCGAGAACAATAGTTCAAGTGGTGCATTGATCAGGCCTAAATCGAGTAGCGCTTGATTTATAGTTCCATTCGGAAGCAGTAATAAGTACCAACCAAAGTTACGAACTACAACACTAACCAAAAGCGGTGATGCAATTAATAATGCGATATATCCTCGAACGCGAGGCGAGCTTTTCGCCATTGTTAATGCAACTGGATACGCCAATAATAGTGATAAACCCACTGTATATAAGCTGATTTTTACCGTAATCCATAAAGAATTTAAATAGTAAGGGTCCGTAAAAATTTGCGTGTAATTCTTTAGACTATAGACTGCATCTGATGCATCGATATTGTCTGTCGAAATAAAACTCAAGTAAAGAATGTAAAGCATCGGTACGATAAAGAAACCAAATAGAAAGAGTAGAATTGGTGTTAGCAAAAGCAAACCTGGTGTCCAGCTTCTTTTTTTCTTTCTCTTTACTATTTTTTTCGGGTTACCTTCTGTATTTACTTCTTCATTAGCATAGTTTCTGAAGGACTCCATCCCACGTACACCTCACTTCCTACCTGCCAAGCAGAATCATAAGCTGGCGTTAAGATCTGCAATGACTTACCTGACATCGCTACATCTATTTCCCATGCCGTACCTAAATAGTTCATTTGAGTAATTGTTGCTTTATGCAAATGATTTGGTTTTGATCCATTTCCATTAGATTCAATTTGAATTTTCTCTGGTCGAATGTATAATTTCACCTCATCACCTATACGGCAAGCACGATCTGTGCCTAAAATATTATCTACATCTACATGAAACACATCTTCAGACATTTGTACGGTGATTTTTTGATTATTCACCGATACAATCTTGCCTTCAAACGAATTTGATTTACCAATGAAGTTAAATACAAACTCTGTTTTAGGATGATTATAAATTTCCGTTGGCGTACTGATTTGTTCAATTTTCCCGCCATTCATAACAACTACTCGGTCTGACATCGATAGCGCTTCTTCTTGGTCATGCGTTACAAAGATAGTTGTAACGCCGATTTCCTTTTGAAGACGTTTAATTTCAGTACGAAGCTCATGACGTAACTTCGCATCTAAGTTAGAAAGAGGCTCATCTAGCAATAGCAATTCCGGTTCCACAACAAGGGCACGAGCAATGGCTACACGTTGACGTTGACCACCCGATAATTCACGAGGATAACGGTGTTCTAAACCTAACATTTTCACCAGTTCAAGAGAACGTGAAATCTTCTTGTCTTGGTCAGCTTTAGGTACTTTACGTAGTTTTAAACCGAAGCTTAGATTTTCATAAACAGTCATATGAGGAAATAAAGAATATGTTTGGAATACCATACCTAAATCACGCTTATAAGGTGGTATCTTCGTTACATTTTTCCCTTTAATGAATACCTCTCCAGAATCTGCTTCTAGAAACCCTGCTATTAGGTTTAATGTTGTTGTTTTCCCACAACCAGAAGGACCAAGCAGGGTGAGCAATTCACCCTGTTTAACTTCTAAATCGATTCCATCAAGAACAACGTTTGATCCAAATTGTTTAAATGCGCCTTTGATTTGTACATCGTTTTTTATTGCCTGCATAGACTCTGCTCCCCTTTTCTGCCTTATTTAAGTAATTTCTTTAATTCTGGTGTTACTTCTTTCGCCCAGCGATCTGAATAAGTAGCACGAACTTCGGCAAATTTTGCGAAATCTGGTTTGAATGTTTTATCTTTTTCTGTTAAACCGATAGATTCTTTATATTTATCTGGAATATCTAAACCTTCAACAATTGGATAGAAACCTTTTTCAGAAATAGCTTTTTGGGCTTCTTCACCAATTAAATAGTTAATGAATTCAAGAGCTGCTTTTTCTTTCGGAGTGCCTTTTACAAGAGAAGCACTGAACGCTTGTAATGGAACGCCTTCTTTTGGTACAGCCATTTTTACTGGAATACCTGAAGTTGCTAATTCAGCAATGGCATAGCTTCCCATAACTGTTATATCCGCAGCACCTTGTTGAATAGCTGGCATCATTTGTGTAGAGTTTTTATAGAAAGTCGTTGAATATCCTGCTAGTTCTTTCGCTTTTTCAAAACCTGGCTCGATATTCGTAATGTCTCCACCGTTTGCAATTGCTAATGCGTTAAGCGTATTGAAACCCCAGTCATTTGTAATATCAGCATATGCTGTTTTACCTTTATACTCATCTGAAGCTAAGTCATTCCAAGACTCAATTGGCTTAATTTTGTTTTTCTTAAATGTTTCTGTGTTATAAGCTGGTGCAATAACTAGTCCGAATGCTGGAGCAGCTGCATTCTCAACGGCGATAAAGTCTTTCTTAACCGATTTCATGTTTGCTACATTTGATTCATCAATTGGTGCGATTAAATCTTTGTCCTGAGCACGTACTACATCTACAGGTACGAAAAATGCTACATCGATTTTTGGATCATTTTTTTGCAATTCAACTTTTGATAGAATTTCACCTGATAGACCCGCAATATAGTTGACTTTAATTCCTGTGTCTTTCTCGAACTGTGGTCCGATAATATCTCGTACCGCTCTTTCGATCACACCACCATTACCTGCTACTGTGATTTCATTTACATCACCACTTGCTTTTTCACTTGAACCATCTGATTTCTTTGGAGTAGGAGCTCCACAACCTGAAATAACAGCCAACATGATGATAATAAGTACACTAATCATTTTTTTCATTTTTCATTGCCCCCCTTGTTTTCTTTTAATCAATCGATTAATGAATCATTCCTTGTTTCTTGTAGAACGTTAATGCTCCTGAGTGATATTCGATTGGGATGTCTGCTATCGCTCTTGAAAGTTCAATGCCTTGAGCTGCTGGATGAATTGCTTGAAGTGCTGACAAGTTCGAATAAAGCGACTCTACTAACCTATAAGCCTCTAAATCGGACACATCTTTATGAGTCAATAAGATGTTTTGCACAGCGACTGTTTGAATATCTGCTCCCAACCCTTGATACGTTTCTCTTGGAATAACATCATTGGTGTACACATCGTAATTTCCATTAAGCTTATTTACTAATTCAGTAGACATCGATAGAAGCGAAATGGGAATTTCAGATGCTAGTTTTGCCAATTCGGGATTTGGTAAGCCTGATGAGAAAAAAGCTACATCAATCGATCCATTCCGTAATGCATCAGCAGATTGTGAGAACGATAGTGTAAAAGGACGAATATCCTCTTCAGCAATATTTGCTGCACGAAGAATGCGTTCAGCCATTATTTTCGTTCCACTGCCTTCCTTTCCAATACTAATCCGCTTCCCTTTAAGATCTGCAAAAGTACGAATGCCACTCGCTTTAGTAGTAACGATTTGCATATAATTCGAATAAATGCTTGCGAGCGCACGTAAAGATGATGTGTTTTGTTGTTTGGATATTGTTTCATCCAATACATCAGCTGTTGCAAATCCTATTTCAGCTTTCTTTTGGTTAACTAAAGACATATTGTCTACAGACGCATTCGTTACTTGTGTACCAACTGCTGCCCCGTTTTTCTGCTCATATATTTGAGCTAGTGCTTGTCCTAATGGAAAATACACCCCCGACATATCCCCTGTCGCAATAATTAAGACATCATCTTGAAAAATAGTGCCTTTTGAAGTAGGCGTTTCGTGAAGAGATTTTCTAACAATAGAAGGGGTTTCTTGATTACTCGATGCAGATGCACATCCTGTGATTAACACTGTGAATATCAGTGTTGCTACAATTAGCAGTCTGTTTCTCATAACTTTCAAAACTCCTTTCCTGTTATAAAACAGTGCAATAACTGTGCCAATTTTGAAAAAGATATGTTTTGAATGCGTTCCTAATAGATATTTCACTAAATCTACAAATTTACAAACACAAAAATCGGCATAATTTGCCGATTCAGCCTGCAAATTATGCCGATTTTTACATTTTCTCCACTATTTCTTATCTTCAATTCCATATAACTTAATTTTATCCCGTAAACTTCGCTCAGATATCTGCAAGGTATGAGCTGTTTTTTGACGATGATTCCCACAATAATGAAGAGTAGCTACAATAGCTTCTTTTTCAATCTCCTTCATCGTAATACCAATAGGAACTTTAATATTCCCATCATCTTCAAGGTCACTCATAGTGAACGTCGATTCTTGTTTTTGTACGGATAGTGGTAAGTCAATCTCTCCTATTTCATCTTCAATCGATAATGCTACTGAATACTCGATAATATTCCCCAGTTCGCGCACATTGCCAGGATAGCTATAATCAAACAATAACTTTTGTGCTGATTTAGAAAAGAACTTCTTCCCACGATTCATTTCTTTACAATATTTCTGCAAGAAATAATCGATTAATAAAGGTAAGTCCTCTCTTCGCTCTCGCAATGGCGGCATCGAGATTGGTATTACATTCAATCTAAAATACAAATCTTGACGAAACGTTCCATCCTTCACCATTTGCTCTAAATTCTTATTCGCAGCACTTATAATACGTACATCAAGTGTAATCTTCGTATTCGATCCTAAAGGGGTGAGTTCCCGCTCTTGCAATACTCGTAATAGTTTAACCTGAAGAGGCAAGGGCATCTCACTTATTTCATCTAGAAATAGTGTACCTCCGTTTGCCGCTACCCACTTTCCTTCTTTCCGCTGAGTGGCACCTGTAAACGCTCCTTTTTCGTAACCAAATAATTCTGATTCAAGCAATGCTTCAGGGATGGCTCCACAATTCACAACTTGAATAGGCCCATTTTTTCTCTTACCACTATTATGAATATTTCTAGCAACAAGTTCTTTACCCGTTCCACTTTCACCTAGAATAAGCACGCTTGAATCAATATCTTTCATACGCTCAATCATCGAGAATACTTGCTGCATCGCTTTGCTCTTACCTAAAAAATGATCATATCCTTTTCTTTGTTCCAATTCTTCATGTAGTGTTTCAATCTCATTCGACATTTGCTTATATTCAACTGCCCTCATTAATAGCAAATGCAATTCTTCCATATTGATCGGTTTTTCGATATAGTAATAGGCTCCCTTTTTAATAGCATCGATAGAGGATTCAATAGAAGCATAAGCTGTCATCATAATAACTGTAGTTAAAGGTGCTTGTTGCTTAATTTCCTGAAGTATATCGATGCCGTTGTGACTACCAATACGAAGATCTAGTAATACAATATCAATGGATTTATTCTCTATTATGTGTAATCCTTCTGATGGATTTGTCGTTGTTTCAATAAGATAGTCATCTTCTAATGCAAAGCTAAGAGAAGCACAGATTGCTTGTTCATCATCAATAATTAGTACACTTGGCTTCATTTATTTACAACTCCTTTTGACACAAAGGTAATTTAACCGTAAACACAGTTCCTTGATTAGGCTGACTACTCACTTGTATGTCTCCATTATTTTCTTTAACAAGGTTATATGACAATGTTAAACCTAACCCTACTCCTTTTTCTTTACTTGTATAGAATGGTTCAAAAATATGATTCAACTCTTCAGGTTTCATTCCTTTACCTGTATCAGAAATCATAATTTCCCCCATCCCCTCTTCTGCTGTTTCTAATGAGATTGTAATTCGTTTCTCTTCAGCATCTTCTACTGCATCAATAGCATTCAATAATAAATTCAGTAAAACTTGGCGAATTTGTTGTGGATCAATATAAAAGACAAGATTATGATTTAATGATTGCTCTAGTGTAATCCTTTTTTTATCAATAGTTACTTGAAGAAATGTAAGCAATGATGTGAGTTCATTGGCTGAATACTGTTGTTTATTAGGTGGTCTTGGTCTCGCATAATCAACTAAATCCGTAACAATCATATTGAGTCTATTCACTTCGGCAGGTAAATGTTCAATAATTACTTCACGAAATTTAGGTCGATCGTATTTACTAGGTAACATATCGATAAAAGCTTTTATAGATGTTAAAGGATTGCGAATTTCATGGGCTACACCTGCTACCAATTGTCCAAGTGCATGTAGCTTTTCTTGTGTAATCAGCTTTTGTTCAAGATTTTTCTTTTCTGTTTCATCATTCATAGATAGTAAATAACCTGTTTGCTGCTGTTGTGAATCAAACATTTCTAGCATGCGATAATAAATGACTTGCTTACTACCATTTTGAGTTACTTCAAGCACTCGAGAAACGGAATATTCTTTTTCGGAATGCTCCAAATTATAATGTTGTAATAATTGCTCTAATAAATAAGAGTATTGAAGATCAAGTGGTAGTATATTATTCAGCTGTAACATTTCTAATGCTTGAGCATTGCAGCTCGTAATCTTTAAATCGATGTCTAACGTAACTATACCCGTATCGATATTGTTCAATATTTGCTCTTTAAATGCATTGCTATCAGCCGCTCTTTGCTGTTGTTGCTGCAAATCTTCATTTAATTGTGTAAGCTTACCCGTTTGTAAACTCACCGCTTTCTGCAATCGCTTATTGATGATATAAATGATTAACACAACAAGAGCTGCAAAAGATATACCTATCAAAAGAAGAGAAACAAAGTATTCTAATCGAGCTATTTCTGCTTGACGCTGTGGCCTAATCCACTCATCAACCAAGGCATTTACTTCACCTTTCGCTTGCAGTGTATTAAGTGATTCATTAATAACTGAAAGCAGTTCTTCATTACCATTCTTCACCGCAATAGCATAATCAGCTGTATTCATTACATCATCTAAAATAATAAAATTACGATCTTGATTAAAATATTGTAAATAAAAAGCTGCTGTCCATTTGTTCCCCACAAACACTTCTGCTTTCCCATTTAACAGAGCCTTAAGTGCCGTGAACTGATTGGTCGTTAACGTTAAGTTTGTATTCCTCATATTGAGCATCGTATCTAAGGCAAATGTGCCATCTTCCAACGCGACATGATAATTCCTAACATCTGCTATTCCACGAATAGTTCCCACGCTTTCTTTTGGTATGATAATTGAATCTGACATCGTAAAGTACGGAATCGAAAAATCGAATATTCTGTCTTTTTCTAAACTATATGATGTTCCTGCAATTGCATCAATCTTCCCTTTTTGCAAAGCCTGTTCAGCTTCTTGGATACTCATTGGAATATATTCAAAATCTAAATTACTATTTTTCGATACTTGTTCCATTAAATCAATACTAATTCCCGTAAGTTTTCCATTCTCATTTGTATATGAAAAAGGAGGTAGAACAGAATCGCCAGCCACTTTATATGTTTTCTTTTCTGCCGATCCTTCTGGTGGCCAAACTATTTGAATAAGAAGGAAAAAGCTTATATAACAACTAATGCGAAGTATATTTCTCATCATTTACGAATACTCCTCTCTAAGAAGCATCAGTCTGTTAAATTATTCAGCTACTAATCTTCTGATTTTTCCAGTTACTCTATTATAAACCAACTACCAATCGACTATATAGCTACATATTTTGAATATATATGTCACAATAAAAAAATCTTACCGTATTACTACGATAAGATAAATTATATCTATAAATAATTCCTTGTCCGTTACTATT